>NYVY01000068.1 GCA_002684875.1 Pseudomonadota bacterium | reverse complement strand
ATTATCAAGATCAGGCGTTACCCAAATGGGAGTTGAGATGGCTAGAAAAGTAAATTTAACATTACTTGGAAGGTGTTCAGGCAAACACTTTTATATTTACCACGGGGAAAATAGAATTCTTTTTAATGGACTCGATTAAAAAATAGTACTTTCCATGTTTGAGTCAAATGTTACAACGTGGTCTACCTCTAGTTTAATACCAATTGGTTTGTAAAGCGGATGATCGTGGTGGCTTGGCACAAAAGATAAGACTTGTTCGTGACTGTTTAGTTTTAAAACATAAAGAAAGTCGGCCCCTCTAAAGATTTTCTTCACAACTGTTGCTGTTAAAGTACTTTCATCATCGTGAATGATATCATCTGGTCGAATTAGGACCTTCATTTCCCCCCCAATATTTTGATTCGATGACTGGTTTAGCCTTAAGGGAAAACTACCAAGAGCTGTTTCTATATGGGTATCCTTTCTATAACCATTAATAAGTGCTCCTTGCCCAATAAATTTTGCGATATCTATGTTTTTTGGTTCATGATAGATCAAATAGGGGGTGTCCCACTGTTGGAAAAAACCATCCTTTAAAATACCAATTTTGTCTGCTATGCTAAATGCTTCCGATTGATCATGAGTGACAAACAAAGCAGTACTATCGGTCTCTTTTAACATGTCTCTGACATCCCTTGCTAATGGTTGCCGTAATGATGGATCCAAGTTTGAGAACGGTTCATCAAATAATATTAACTTCGGTGTTGGAGCCAGAGCACGAGCCAGAGCCACTCTCTGTTTTTGTCCGCCAGATAAATCGTCTATGTAGGCTTTTGATAAGGAGGAAAGCCCAGTCAAAGATAGCATTTCCTTTAGTCTTATTTTTTGATTAACTGTCGCTTTATTTATATTTCCTTTTGTTAATCCAAATAAAATATTTTCTGCAACATTTAAGTGCGGAAATAATGCATAATCCTGAAAAACCATACCAACTTTTCTTTTCTCCGATGGTATGACACTATTTTTTTCGTTGTGGTCATAGACAATTTTGTTGTCGATGACAATTTGTCCTTTATCTGGATTGATAAAGCCAGTAATTGTTCTCAAAAGGGTTGTTTTGCCGCCCCCAGAAGATCCTAAGATACAGCCTATCTCGCCTTTTTCTAGTTCAAGGTTCAAATTGTTCAATATCGGACGGTTCAATCCTAATTTTGATTTGTCGTAGTTAAATAAAATATTTTTTAATAAGAGTGTAGATTTCATAATTCGATTATAATCCGAGAGTGTGAATTATGTTGGAGCAAGAGGATTTTATAGAAATGCGTAACGTTGGATACAATTCAATTTTTTTTTTACTAGGGATCATTATATCAGCTCCAATGATTGGCATTTTTTTTGTTGCTACCAGTTCTGTTAATGATCTTTCTTATAGTTCTGTGTTGTTCGGTAATTTACCGACCTTAACTACTTATTCATTAAATACATTTTTGCTTTGTGTCGGAACTGCAACTGTGACAGTTGTCTATAGTATCCCTGCTGCTTGGTTATTATCTGCGTATGAGTTTAAGGGAAAAAAAGTGATTGAAGTGTTTTTGATTCTACCTATGACAATGCCAGCATATATATTGGCATATTCGTATACAGATGCTCTTGATTTTTCTGGTTGGCTGTCAGAATCTTTGATACAGTTTTTTTTATTTCTATCTGTGTTTGGAAGTTACGAAGACGCCAGAAACAGTTGGCCCGAAATTAGATCATTATATTTTGCATGTCTACTGCTTGGGATTTCGTTATCACCATATGTAATTTTAGTTTCAAGAAGAGCATTCCAGGGAAATCATGTTTTATTAATTGAAGCAGCCAGGACAATGGGAGTCGATTCGTTAACTATTTTCTTTAAAATTGTACTTCCTTTAGCAAGACCAGCAATAATAGGAGCGCTTTTGCTTATCACAATGGAATGTTTAGCAGATTTTGGGACAGTCTCCTATTTTTCAATCCAGACTTTATCAACGGGGTTATATAAAGCATGGCTCGGATATGGAGATATGAGTATGACTTCTTTAATCGCTGTATTTATATTTATAGTAGCAATATTTATAGTATTTTTAGACCGATTAATGAAACCTAAGCTTTATAAGGTTAGCTCGAGCAAAACAAAGTTTCGACCGATAGAAGCACGAGGAAAAAAACGTTTTTTTATGCTTTTATTTCTATCTATGAGCGGTATCTTCGGATTTTTTTTGCCTAGCATGTTCCTCATGAAAACCTCATTTGAAACTTTTCTTTTCATGGGATATTCGGGCGATTATATAACGTCAATTATCTCTAGTGTTGCGAAAACCTTATTTTTGGCAACCACTGCAACGATACTTATTTTGTCAGTTTCATTAATAATAATTCACATATTGAGGCAAAAAAACAGCAAGTTGTCAGATGTATTAGCGCAGGTTCTCGCTTCGAACTACGCTGTAGCTGGTCTTGTTTCTGCTCTTTCTTTGCTTACACTTTTTGGATTTTTTCGGGAAGTTTTCTTTGAAGGGATTAGATACCATCAAAATATTACATATTTTCTTTCGCTTTCTTTATTGTTCTTGGCCTATCTGAGTAGATATTTTGCAGTGGGACATGGCGTTCTTGATTCAAGTTTAAAATCTATTTCAAGAAATGTAGACTTTTCAGCAGGAAGTCTCGGATTACCACCCTTGACAGCATTTGTTAGGCTTCATCTTCCTTTGTTAAAGTCTTCGATTATGATTGCAGGAATTTTAGTATTCTTGGATATCTTAAAGGAGCTTCCAGCAACATTAATTCTCAGGCCTTTAGATTTCGAAACTTTAGCTATAAATGCTTATTCGTATGCGAGTGATGAAAGATTAGGTTTAGCAGCCATACCTTCTTTTGCAATGGTTGTAATTTCTTTACCTGTTGTTCTATTTTTACAAAAAAAGTTAAGAGAGGTTAATTATTAGTTTAAGAAGAATACTTTTTTAACAATTTCTCTTGAGAGGATAGGTTTACATCATTAACTTGTCTCCGAGTAACATAGGACCCATCCTTTCTCATTTTCCAATTATTAGACCCTTCATTAAAGTGTACACTTAGACCCTCTCGAAATACTCGACGTTTAAGTTTTTTGTTTATGATGGGTACCGCTATCTCTACTCTTCTAAAGAAATTTCTGTCCATCCAATCAGCGCTTGAAATGAAGAGATCGTCCTGTCCAGCATTTCTAAAATAGAAAATTCTACTATGCTCTAAAAATCTTCCTACCGTTGAACGTACGGTTATATTTTCTGATAAACCAGATAACCCAGGCCTAAGCATACAGACGCCCCGAACCAACAGTTCAATAGATACACCGTTTTTACTTGCTTCATAAAGTGCATCAATAACTTTACATTCAACAAGGGAGTTCATTCGAGCAACTATTCTCGCTTTTCCACCAGCTCTAGCTATCTTAATTTCGTTTTTTATCGAAGTTAAAACATTTTTATGGAGTTTAAATGGGGACTGCCAAATTTTTTTGAATCGTTTGGTTTTTCCAAGGCCAGTAAGACGCTGAAATATTTCATGAACCTCCCCACAAATTACAGGATCATTTGTTAGCAGACTAAAGTCAGTGTATAACCGCGCTGTTTTTGGATGATAATTTCCAGTTCCTAAATGGCAGTATCTAGTCAATCTATTTTCTTCTTTTCGAACAACTAAACACATTTTTGCATGTGTTTTATTTCCAACAACTCCAAATACAACGTGTGCACCAATTTCTTCTAGTTTTGATGCCCAATTAATATTAGTCTCTTCATCAAATCGGGCCATTAATTCGACAATAACCGTAACTTCCTTACCCTTGTTTACGGCATTAATTAAAGACCGCATCAGTCCTGAAGTGCTACCCGTCCGATAAATTGTTTGGAATATCGCAACCACAGATGGGTCGTCTGCTGCGCTATTAATGAATTCTGCAACTACATCAAAACACTCATATGGATGGTGTAAGACTAGATCTTCCTTTTTAAGGTATTCAAAAATTTTTAAACCTTTTTTTAAAAAAGGAGGATATTGTGGTGTAAAGGGTTTGAATTTCAGATCAGGCCTGTCAATTAGTGTTGGAAGTTGTAAAAGACGCCCTAAGTTAACGGGTCCGTTCACCAAAAAACAATCTTCTTTGTTTAATTTAAATTCTGTTAGTAATTTGCTTATACAGATTTCAGAAATTCCCTCAGTAGCCTCCAATCGGACAGCATTCCCATAATTTCTCTGAGATAATTCACCTTTCAACGCTTTTCTNAAATCAGTTACTTCCTCATCATCAACATACAGGTCGCTATTTCGTGTCACNCTAAATTGATATATNCCGAGAATTTTCATTCCTGGAAAAATCAATTCTGCGTTAGCTTCTATAAGTGATGANANAATAACGAACGTTTTTTTCTCCNCAGGTAGTTTTNTTTGTACNTCAATAATCCTAGATAAGGAACGAGGGGCTGATAAGATTGCCAATCGACCAGTTCTCCCATAAGAATCTTTTCCNTCCATTTCAATTATAAAGTTGAGACTTTTATTCACAACACGAGGAAAAGGATGAGAAGGGTCTAACCCCANTGGGGTTAAGATTGGAAGGACTTCATTNCGGAAATATGTTANACACCATTTTTTTTGGTCCTTNTTAAGTGAATTGTAGTTACCAATATANATGTTTTCTTTTTTTAAAGANGGGATTAACTCTTCNGTTAANATTTGATATTGATTTCTAACTAATTCCTGTGTTCTCTTTCCAATAGANAGNAATGTTTCTCCGATNGTCAAGCCATCNGGGAGAGTTTCTTTATCTGTNGATTCTTGGATTCGAGCNTTTAATCCNGCAACTCGTATTTCAAATAGTTCATCAAGATTATTTGCNACGATAGAAATGTATTTTAGTCTCTCAAGAATTGGTACGGAGTTATGTTGGCTTAATGTCAAGACTCTTTCATTAAAGGCAACAAGTGAAAGTTCTCTGTTGANATATTTACCCTTAAAGTCTTCAGGTATTANAGGTTTNGTTTTTAGANTTTTATGAGAACGANTATCTTTTTTTTTAGAATGTATTCTCATTGGAAGTTTTGNNCCAAGCATGTCTTGAAATTATTATAGGGTTTATATTTAGAAAACCACAGTTATACCATTAATTTTCAGGTACACTTAATTTTAATATAGTTANNATAAATGTGCATGTGCTGAATNCAAATTTAGCTCCANAGGCTNGNCACGGAAAACTTATAGCTGTAGTAGATCTCGGTTCNAACAGTTTNCATTTAATTGTAGGCAGNGTNNTCTTTACTGATGGNGATCTTCATATAAAAAAGATCGANGCAGTAAAGGAACAGATTAAGCTTGCAGACGGTCTGGATAGTGGNAATANGTTAACTACNCCATACATNGTAAGAGCAATAAATTGTTTAACACGTTTTTCAGANAGGCTACGTTCATTCTTGCCAGANGATGTANGAGTNGTTGGAACAAATACGTTTAGAGTGGCAAAAAATATTGGGGATTTTTTACCAAATTTTGAAAAAGCACTAGGATTTCCTATAAGCGTAATAAGNGGAGTTGAAGAGGCAAGATTGATATACAAGGGTGTATGTAATGCGCTAGATTTAGATNGCCAACAAAAACTAGTCATCGACATAGGNGGCGGCTCAACAGAGTTTATTGTNGGGAAAGGACAGGATGCGAAACTTTTAAAGAGTGTGTACGTTGGAACTTCAAAAATTAGNAACGANTTTTTTTCTGGAGGAAAANTTTCAAAAAGAGATTTTGATAACGCTGTATTNTTAGCTCGTAGAGAGATACANGTNATNACAAAAAGCTTTAGGTCNGTCGGTTGGGATTTGGCATATGGCTGCAGTGGAACAATCAAATCAATTAGCGAAGTATGTCAAATGAATTCNTTGGGAGACAGGATTACTCTNNTATCGTTAAAGAAACTNNTTGAATTAATGACGGNTTTAAAAAATTTAGGTACTAANCAGGTAGCAGGATTAAAAACCGAAAGAATTTCATCATTTCCAGCAGGAGTAGCAATTTTAACTGCGATATTTTTAGANTTTAAAGTTCGCAATTTAGAACTTTGNACCGCNGCATTAAGAACAGGGGTGCTTTTTGAAATTGCAGGGAGAGGTTCACAACCAGATCAAAGAGATAGAACTGTCAAACGTTTTTTAGAGCAATTTGATGTCGACAGGGTCCATGCGAGTAGAGTCAGTCATTTAGCGGTCTATTTTTGCAAACAGCTTGTTGAAGTAACCACTCAAGTTGATAAAGAAGTAAAAAAAATAATTCACTGGACAGCTCTTTTGTCTGAAGTTGGACACATACTGTCCCATAATGCTTATCATAGGCATTCTGCTTACATTGTGACTAACTCTGATATGCCTGGTTTTTCAAAAATGGAGCAATCACTCATGGGGAACTTGATTTTGGGGCATTCAGGGAAACTTCAAAAAGTAGCTCACATGCTCCGTGACNACGTATTTGTNTCTATNTTATTGTGTTTAAGACTTTCGGCGATTTTCTTACGAAGCAGGACCGACCTAAATCTTCCAGCAATGATTATTAGGGGGGATAGAGAATCTAAAAGTTTTGTTTTAGAAATCTCTAAAGAGTGGATGGATAACCATCCTTTGACAGCTTTTACTTTAAAGCAGGAAATACGGGAGTGGAAAAAGGTTAATTTTTTATTTTCAATCAGTTGTTATTTTCTCGAAGAGAAAAAAGCTAGTTCTGGGAGTCCGAATTAATTTTTCGATTAGTTAATTGCTAGAAAAACTCCTTTTTCTTTGAGTTGCACGTTAGTATGTGTTTTGTTTTCTTTCATTTCGGTAACTCTAAATGTTAGAATAAACGATTAGGCGCGTAGCTCAGTTGGTTAGAGCATCACCTTGACATGGTGGGGGTCGTTGGTTCGAATCCAATCGCGCCTACCAATTAATCAAGGTAGAACAGAGCATGATTGAAATCACATTTCCTGATGGGAATAAAAAAATCTTTAATAAAAAGGTTTCGATAATCGACGTCGCTAGAGAGATTAGTCCCTCATTAGCAAAACAGGCGATTGCTGGAAAAGTTGATAATACCTTGTTTGATTTGAGCGTTGTTATTGGTCAAAATTGCCACCTAAGAATAATTACAAAGGATGATCCAGAGGGGTTAGAAATTATTCGGCATTCTTGTGCTCATTTGATCGGCCATGCTGTAAAACAGCTCTATCCAAGCGCTAAAATGGCTATTGGACCAGTTATCGAGAATGGATTCTTCTACGATATTGAATTTGAGGAAAATCTTAGTGAGTTTGACTTAAAAAACATCGAGTCTAAGGTCAATACTTTAGTTAAGCAAAATTATGATGTTGTTAGAGAGGTTGTCGATCCTCAAAAGGCCCTTGACGTTTTTAAAAAGAGGAACGAAGACTATAAAATTGAAATTGTCAAAGGAATCCCCTCTGGGGAAACTATTGCTCTTTATCACCATCAGGAATATGTTGACATGTGTAGGGGACCTCACGTACCAAACACTAAATTCTTGCGACATTTTAAGCTAATGAAAATCGCTGGTGCTTATTGGAGAGGTGATGCAAAAAATAAAATGCTTCAAAGAATTTACGGAACAGCTTGGACAACCAAGCAGGATTTAGACGATTATTTATTTCAGATTGAGGAGGCTGAAAAAAGAGATCACAGAAAGTTGGGAAAAACTTTAGAATTATTTCATTACCAAGACTCGGCTCCAGGTATGGCTTTCTGGCATCCTAATGGAACCGTTCTTTGGACTACTGTTGAGAGTTATCTCAGAACCGTTTACAAAAAGAGCTCATTTTCAGAAGTGAGATGTCCTTTGATGTTAGATAAATCGTTATGGGAAAAGTCTGGTCATTGGGAGCATTATAGGGAGCATATGTTTTTAACAGCTTCGGAAAATAGAGAATACGCAATCAAACCAATGAATTGCCCAGGACATGTGCAAATTTTCAACTCTAAGCTTAGAAGCTATAGGGATTTACCGCTTAGGTTAGGAGAGTTTGGATCATGCCATAGGAATGAACCATCTGGAGCTCTGCATGGGTTGTTTAGGCTCAGAAATTTTACGCAGGACGACGGACATATTTTTTGCACTGAGGGACAGGTACAAAAAGAAGTATTTGAATTTACGAAGCAATTACAAAAAGTTTACGAAGACTTTGGGTTTTCAAAAATTATTTATAAACTATCCACCCGTCCCGAGAAAAGAGTTGGTGATGACAAAACTTGGGATAAATCCGAAAAAGCTTTGAAGAATGCTTTAAATGATTCTGGAGTCGAATGGGAGACTCTTGAGGGAGAAGGAGCTTTTTATGGTCCCAAAATAGAGTACTCTTTAAAGGATTCTTTAAGTCGTGTTTGGCAGTGCGGAACAATTCAAATAGATTTTAATATGCCGAAGCAACTGGGAGCAGAGTATGTGACAGAGAATAATCAGAGAAATACTCCTGTGATGCTTCACAGAGCAATCGTTGGATCACTGGAAAGGTTTATTGGTATCTTGATAGAGAATTATGCTGGGGCCTTACCACTATGGTTAGCTCCAGTACAGGTAGGGATCGCATCGATATCACAAGAGCAAACAGAATATGTAAATAAGTTAGCTAGCATATTAGCTAGTAAGGGATTTAGAGTTGATGAAGACTTGCGAAATGAAAAGATAAGCTATAAAATCAGAGAATTTAGTCTAAGAAAAATTCCATATGTTCTTGCTGTTGGCAAGTCAGAGCAAATTAGTGAATCAGTTTCTGTTAGAAAAAGAGGTAGTAAGGCATTAACGACGATGGCTTTTAACGAGCTTTTTGAGGTTCTCGAAAGAGATTTAGATTCTAAGAAATAGGATTAAATGATTTTATGGAAGTAAGAGAAAATAAGTACTGATAAAGACTATCGGATAAATGGGGATATCGTTGCTAGTTCAGTCAGGCTGCTTGGTGTTGATAATGAATCTCTCGGAGTTGTTTCCATATCAGAAGCCCAAAAGCTGGCTGAGCAGGCGGCAGTTGATCTTGTTGAGATAGCTCCACAGGCTGACCCCGTTGTTTGTCGATTAATGGATTTTGGCAAGTTTCGTTATCAGCGGCAAAAAAAGGCTCATGATGCAAAGCTTAAACAAAAGACAATACAGCTAAAAGAAGTTAAGTTTCGACCTAGTACTGAAGAAAATGATTATCAAGTTAAAGTTAGAAATGTAATAAGATTTCTCGCGGAGGGTGATAAAGCGAAGATTACAATGAGATTTAAAGGTAGAGAAATCGCTCACCAAGAGTTTGGAATGCAGATGTTAGAAAGAATTAAAGAAGATTTAAGTGATTATGGTGTTATAGAGCAAATGCCTAAGTTAGAGGGTAGACAGATGGTAATGGTATTGGCTCCAAAAAAGATCAATAAAAAGTAAATTTTTAAGGGACAGTTATGCCGAAAATGAAGACAAAAAAATCAGCCTCAAAAAGATTTAGGGTTACTGGGTCAGGAATAATAAAACGTGCCAGAGCAACGAAAAGACATATTCTCACAAAAAGAACCACTAAAAATAAAAGGCAGCTTAGAGGAATGGTAGAAATGCATTCAGGAGATGCTCGTCATGTTCGAGCAATGATGCCTTATGCATGAGATTGTCAGGAAGGGATAGAATAATGCCAAGAGTAAAAAGAGGCGTAACGGCCAGAGCTAGACATAAGAAGGTACTAGAAAGAGCAAAAGGGTTTCGTGGCCGCAGAAAGAGTGTTTACAGAGTTGCGAAACAGGCTGTAATCAAGGCCGAACAGTATGCTTACAGAGATCGAAGGAACAAAAAAAGAACCTTTCGAGCGTTATGGATCGTTAGGATCAATGCTGGTTGTCGGTCAAACGGAATTTCCTACAGCAAGTTTATGGCAGGACTGAAAAAATCTGGGGTTGAATTGGATCGTAAGGTTTTGTCTGATCTCGCAGTTAGGGATAAAACTACTTTTGCAAAATTAGTGGAAACTGCAAAAGCCACCTTGGTGTCTTGAACCAGTCTCTTCAGACACTGGTCAATGAGGCCATTGGTAGATTTAGGCAGGCAAAAACGTTATCCGAGTTAGATGGCGCTAAAGCAGCTTACCTTGGAAAGAAGGGAAAGATATCAGAACTGTTTGGTTTGCTTAAATCAATGTCCTCAGAGGAAAAAAAAGAGTTTGGGTTAGAACTAAATAGTGCAAAAGGTGTTATTAACTCTGGGTTAAAAGACGCTAAGGAAAGGATTGAATTTACCCAAATACAAAAAAAGTTAAATGCTCAGTCTATTGACGTAACGTTACCTGGTAGAGGACATGATAAAGGAGCAATTCATCCGTTAACCCAAAGTAGAAGAGAAATAGAAAAAATTTTCTCGCTAATGGGTTTTGAAATTGCAAGCGGTCCTGAAATTGAGAATGATTGGTTTAATTTTACCGCCTTAAATAATCCAAAGGATCACCCAGCACGTTCAATGCAGGATACGTTTTATTTAGAGGATTTAGATAATAACGGTGATAATTATTTATTAAGAACTCATACTAGCCCAGTTCAAGTGAGATTTGCTAGTTGTAATAAACCACCCTTTCGGGTGATTAGTCCTGGTAAAACATATCGAGTCGACAGTGACGCTACCCATTCGCCAATGTTTCATCAAATTGAGGGATTATGGTTGGATAGAAATGTCACTTTTCGTGACTTAAAGGGACTCTATATAGATTTTCTAAAAGTTTATTTCGATAATACTGAAATAAATGTTCGCTTTAGACCCTCTTACTTTCCTTTTACTGAGCCATCAGCTGAGGTTGACCTTATGTTTTCTAAGGGGCAACTTAGCGGTAAGTGGCTTGAAGTTGCTGGTGCTGGAATGGTGCATCCAAAAGTAATTTCCAATTTTAAACTTGACCCAAACGAATTTAGGGGGTTTGCGTTCGGAATGGGTTTAGAGAGACTAACAATGCTTAAATATGGAATTGGAGATTTACGATTATTTTTCGAAAATGATTTAAGGTTTTTGGAGCAATTTAAATGTTAATTCCTGAAAATTGTTTGCGAGAATGGCTTGATACAGATCTTGCAATTGAAGTGATCGCTGATACTTTAACCATGGGAGGGGTTGAGGTTGAAGGATTTATTGATCTTGCAAAGGGCTTGGAAAATGTTTTCGTAGGAAAGGTCATTAGTGTAGAAAAACATCCAGGTGCCGACAAACTAAATATTTGTAAAGTTTTCACTGACGTTGAGCTGCAAATTGTTTGTGGTGATTCAAGCGTAAGGGAGGAAATGTTAGTTGCTTGTGCGAAGGAGGGGGCTAAATTGCCTGGTGAAATTCTCATTCGAAAGACCAAGATTAGGGGAGTGCTAAGCGAGGGAATGCTATGTTCTGAATCCGAGCTTGGTTTGTCAAAAAAATCTGACGGAATTATGGAAATCAACAGGTCATTTGAAAAAAATGTTGGGCTTTCATTCAGTAAGTCTTTAAATTTGGATGGAAAAGTTTTGATCGTAAAACCAACTCCTAATAGGGCGGATTGTTTTTCGATTAGAGGGATTGCGAAGGACTTGGCTGCTTTATGCAGTAAAGATATTACTTTTAAAAATCCCACCTGGTTTCGAAAATTTGCCAGTCCATTTAAAAATAATGAAACTTATTTTAATGAATTTAGTGGGATTTCAGGGAAGGTTTGTAGTGCATTCTTTAGTGTATGCATAACAAATCTTAACAACACTTCCGATACACCTCAATGGATAACTGATGCTTTAAAAAAAATTGGGCAAAAAACAATTTCCCCTCTAGTCGATATTTCTAATTACTTTATGTTCGTCTTAGGCCGACCTAGTCATATCTTCGATCTAGATAAGATTAATCTGCCACCAAACGGACTTGAAGTTAGATACGGTAAAGAAAATGACGAAATTACTTTGTTGAGTGATGATTCATATAAAAATTTAAAGGATGTTCTCCTCATTGCTGACGTAAAGGGTCCTGTTGCTATGGCTGGTGTTATGGGTGGAAAATCGACGATGGTAGATAAAAATACAAAGAATGTTTTAATTGAAGCAGCGGCGTGGATTCCATCTGTTATTAGGGGAAGAGCAAGAAAACTAGGATTAAATAGTGAAGCTTCAACTCGATTTGAAAAAGGTGTTGACCCAGAGACGTTGCAAGCTGATATGGAAGTTTTATGTAATTGTATACAAAAAACACTTGGTGGAGAGATTGGAAAACCAAACTTCAAAAGTTTTATCCAAGATTTTAGAAAACAAATAAACTTTCGTGTTCATAAATGTAATGATGTTTTAGGTACGAAGATCTTCAAAGACGATATTAGAAAAATTTTTACTGATTTAGGATGTACAGTTATTGAGAGTATCTCAGGAGATGATTGCTTTGAGGTTAGTCCGCCATTAAGTCGCTTCGATATAGAAATAGAGGAAGACTTGATAGAAGAGGTTGCTCGTGTTTATGGTTATAACAGGATTGAGCCAACATTTCCTAATGGCTTGATTACACCAAAGCGTGGTAATTCTAAAGATATTATGGAAAGTATCAGAGATACTCTTGTCAATTTTTCATTTACGGAGGTAATTAATTTTGGGTTTATTGATAAAGAATCTGCCAGCAATTACCTTCCTTTGTTGTTCAAAGGAACAGAGTTAGTTAAATTAGTAAATCCAATTTCAAAAAATATGGATACAATGAGACCGAGTCAATTACCTGGTCTATTAAAAAATCTTGTGGAAAATTTCAGAAATCAGAGAAATAGAATAAATTTGTTTGAAATTGGGAATGTTTTTTTTAATAGAAGCATTATGCTGGGTCAAAAATCCGTAACCTCGGAGAGGGAGGTATTATCTATAATATCTTTTGGTTCTAGGTTTTCCGAACAATGGGGATTTGAAACCAAAAATGTTGATTTTTTCGATCTTAAAAACTTACTTTCTGTTTTGTTGCCAAATTGCAAACTAGAATTAGTAGCTCTTTCAAACGAAAATAATATTCTTCATCCTACTAGATCAGCTGAAATTCTAAATTTAAAAGAGGACAATTCAGAATCCGATGGTTCACCACGTTCTGTTGACCTAAGAAAAGTTGGTGTTATTGGTGAACTACATCCAGTTTTGTACAAGAAGTTAAATTTACCTTTTGCACCTGTAGTTCTTGAAATAGATTTAGAAAATCTAGTGCTGACGTCTGATGTTTCTTATAACATTATCAGTAAAGTACCGTTTGTGAGAAGAGATTTAGCTTTTNTGATGGATAAGNATATTAAGGTGGGACCATTTTTAGANAAGGTTTNNAGAGAGCTAAAAAATAAAAATAATGCTGAAATGGTGAAAGAAATTTACCCCTATGATGTATACGAAGGAGAGGACCTGCCAGCTGGAAAGAAAAGCATCACTTTTCGTGTTATTTTACAAGAATTTGGAAAAACGCTAGAGGAAGNNGTTGTTGATGANCTAATTAATAGCGTAGTAGATATTGCCAAAAACAACTACGATACACAATTGCGTGGATAGTAGAGCGTCTGGTAAAATAAAGGCGAATATTTTTTTAGCACTGTAATCGAAGGACTGTTAATCTTGGATGAAAAAACTATAACCAAAGCCGATTTAGCGGACTATTTGTTTCAAAAGATAGGACTAAATAAAAGAGAAGCAAAGGAAGTAGTTGATTCTTTTTTTGATGAACTCAGAGAGGCATTACTTTCGGGTGAGGATATTAAACTGTCGGGGTTTGGAAATTTTNGTATTAAGAAAAAGTCNGAAAGGCCAGGAAGAAACCCAAAAACTGGGGAGGAAATCCCAATTACTGCAAGGAAAGTTATTACATTTCATGCGAGCCAAAAGCTGAAGCAAAGAATGCTAGATAGTGCTTAGCCTATGTTGGAATAGAGGAAAATAATAATGAATGAGCTAGCTTCTCTGCCAGATAAGAAATACTTTTCTATTGGTGAGGTTTCAACCATTTGTAAAATCAAACCACATGTACTCCGTTACTGGGAATCTGAGTTTCCCCAACTATCCCCAAGGAAGCGTAAAGGAAACCGAAGATATTATCAATCTGATGATTTGCTCCTTGTTCAAAAAATAAAATTTTTGCTTTATGAAAAGGGATTTACTATTANTGGCGCAAAGCAAAGNCTTAGGGAAAANGACGCTGGTGTTTTTGGCACCGCAAAAAGATTAAAAGAGGGAATTGCTAGTTCAAATTTTGTNAANAATGGTTTGTCATTTGAGGAAATCACGCTTTTAAAAAAGAAAATACAATCTGTTATAGAGTTGTTAGATGGTCGTATCAAATAATTTTTCACTAAATAGATGTCGGGGCGTAGCGCAGCCTGGTAGCGCACTTGCATGGGGTGTAAGGGGTCGGATGTTCGAATCATCTCGCCCCGACCAATTTTATTATTTTAAGAATATTTGTTAACATGTTTAAGACTTTCCTATTTTTCTTTTTTCTTCAATTATTGTGGCTTACCTTTTCTGGGGTTTATAATCCTCTATTGATTGGCCTGGGACTGTTTTCTTGCAGTTTGGTAATGCTCCTGTCTTTTGCGTTATTTCGGGCTGATAATATAAGCAAGGAAACAGTTAAAATAAGTTTCTTTATTTATTATTTTCCTTGGTTAGTAAAAGAAATCTTTTTATCTGGTATAAAGACGTCTACTAATGTTGTAGGTTTGAAAAAATTTGAATGCTCTGAAAAAGAAATTCCTTTACTACAAAACAACGATCTGGGGAAGGCAATTTATGCTAATTCAGTTACACTCACACCTGGTACGCTTACTATATTGGTTAGGGATAGAACTGTTCTTGTGCATGCATTGTGCAAAGATTCTATGAAGGATTTACAGAGTTCGAGAATGGATAAGAAGATTAGAGACCTGGAGGTAGGTGAGTGATGTTAGCTACTTCAGTAATATTTTTTTGTTTATCTATTTGTCTATCTCTGGTTTTTGTTATTATCTCAACAGATATCCCTAGAAAGCTTCAAGCCTCCGGGCTCTTGATTAATTTTATCGTTTTATTAATGCTTTCATGGGGTTTTTATAGTGGTCGGCCTGATTTCATCGATTTGATTATTGTTTTTATACTTTTAAATTTAATTGGTATCATTGGATTTCTCAGGTTTACGAAGGATGGAAATTTACTTTCTTCCAATTCCACTCAAGAAAAAAGGAAATTTTGAGATGTATCATTTAATTGGACAGTTTTGTCTATTTATTGGTTTGTGCTTCAGTGCGATTGGATTATTGGGCGTATTGCGGTTTAAGAATTTATATCAGCGCATGCATTCAATCAGCTTGATCGACTCCTTGGGNTTTTTTTTCTTTTTTGCTGGGTTAGTTATTTTGTCAGGACTATCAATGCTTTCCTTNAAAATATTACTAGTATATNTGTTAGTAATGNTAGTTTCGCCAACCGTAACACANGTATTAGCTATGAATTCTTTNTGCNGCGAANGATTAACCGAAAAGGAGCACTCAAATAGATCTAATAGTTAACAGTTTTCTTCTAATTTCACTTGCGATAACAGCACTTGCCATTTTAAAAGCGAGTTCATTGTTGGCAGTTGTTGTTTTTTCGTCGGTTTATAGTGCGTTATTAACAGTCATCTTTGTTATTTTAGATGCTGTCGATGTTGCAATGACAGAGGCTGCGGTTGGAACTGGGGTTTCTACTATTCTTTTACTTTGTACTCTTCGTTATGTGAGGTCCGAGGATATCGAGCATAGAAAAATCTCTTGGCCGTTCCTTTTGTTTTCTTTAATAGTTGGGTCTCTATTAGTTTTTGGTGTCGCTAGTCTCCCGTACTTTGGAGACCCTAACTCCGCAGTGCATCAACATCTCTCGTTATATTTTATCGAAAATACATTGGAAGAGACAGGCATAAAAAACGTTGTAACCGCAGTTCTAGCAAGTTACCGAGGCTTTGATACGATGGGTGAAGTGATTGTTATTTTTACCGCTGGTGTTGGTGTTCTTTGTTTGCTCAGAAAAGAGGAGCAAAGTGATCTTTAAAGAAAGTGTACTTTTTGTTGTAGGGAAATCGTTAATCCCGTTGATTTTTTTGTTTGCTCTTTATGTTCAATTTCATGGCGATTTTGGACCTGGGGGAGGTTTTCAAGCTGGAACGATTTTTTCTGCAGGCTTTATTCTTTATTCGTTGATTTTTGGTTTTGATAGGTTAAAAAGAGTTGTAAATATATCAATGTTAGAAATTATAGCTGTTACTGGCGTAGTTTTATTTGTAGGAACAGGTTTTTTGTGTATGTTTCTAGGGGGAGAGTTTCTAAATTACTCTTATTTAAATGGTGATAATTTAGTGGGTCAGCATTTGGGTATTTTCATTGTTGAGTTAGGAGTGTTCTTGACGGTTTTTAGTGTATTGTTATTATTGTTTTTTTGTTTCGTTGATCGTTAATTTCAATGTCTTTTTTCTATTTACTAAATTATTTTACTGCCGTGCTTTTGGTCAGTTGCGGCTTGTATATAATTTTTGCAAGTGACAACCTAGTAAAAAAGCTTGTTGGGCTTAGTATTTTTCAAACTGCGGCTTATTTAGTTTTTGTTTCACCAGGGAAAGTTTTTGGTGGTACCGCTCCAATTTTAGATTCAATGTTTTCTATTTACTCTAGCCCACTTCCACACGTTTTGATTTTAACAGCGATTGTTGTTGGTGTAGCTACACTTGCACTAGGATTAGCTATTGTGATCAGAATAAAGGAATCGTTTGGGACGGTTATAGAATCTAAATTACTTGATGAGCGGAAAGATTGATGCTAAATGATAGTTGATCATTTACCAATTCTTCCAGTTGTTTTACCGCTACTTGCTGCCCCGTTCTGCATAATCTTAAAAAATAGAATTTTATGTTGGGGGCTTGTTAGCATAGTATCACTCTCGTGTTTACTGATTTCATTGTTCATTATCACTTCGTTAGTGCCTGGTAATCCATTAATTTATTCGATTGGAGGTTGGGAATCTCCTGTAGGTATTTCTTATTTTATTGATCATTTGAACGGAGTATTACTATTCTTCGTTTGTATGCTCACTTCGTTTCTAATCCTATTCTTTTCGTTTTCACTAGATTGGGATATTTCAAAAAAAAACCAGTATTTTTTCTACACAGCATTTCTTTTATGTTTTGCAGGGCTGGTTGGAGT
>NYVY01000067.1 GCA_002684875.1 Pseudomonadota bacterium | reverse complement strand
CGGCAAATTGTTTTTCAACCTCGAATGTTTGGCTAGGCGTAATTCCTCTGTGCCAGTGGCACTCGGGCCATTCGCTTTTGACTCTCAGTGAGTTCAGCATTTCTGGATGCTTCGTTGTGCGCTCCAGTTGCAGCAGGTGCTGCATCGGCAGCGGGTGCAGCGACTGAGGAGCAAACAGAGTTTACCGTAATTTTAGCAGCGGCTGGTGAGAAAAAAGTTGAGTCAATTAAGGCAGTTAGAGCCATCACTGGTCTTGGGTTGAAGGAGGCAAAAGAACTGGTTGACGGGGCTCCAAAGCCAATCAAGGAAGGCGTTTCTAAAGAAGAGAAAGATGATATCGTCAAGCAATTAGAAGCTGCTGGAGCTAAGGTCGAGGTCAAATAAAAGCCTGTCCGCTGGCAGTTAATGACAAGCGCTTTCACTTTCAAATAAAAAAACAAATGCTCGAGGAGTTAAATTTATATGAGTTATAACTTTACTGAGAAAAAAAGAATCAGAAAAAGTTTTGCAAAAAAGACCTCCGTTTTGGATATTCCTTATCTTTTGGAGACACAGCTTACATCTTACAAGGCGTTTTTACAAAAAGAAGTTCCTGCTGAGGAAAGAAGAAACGAGGGTTTGCAAGCGGCTTTTGAATCTGTTTTTCCTATCACTAGTCATAACGGATTCGCTAAATTGGATTTCGTTGAGTTCGCGTTAGGCACGAGTATGTTTGATGTTAGGGAGTGTCAACAAAGGGGTCTTACGTATGCCTCGCCACTCAGGGCTAAGGTTAGACTTATTTTAATGGATAGGGAAGCATCAAAGCCAACCATTAAGGAGATAAAGGAACAAGAAGTTTACATGGGGGAAATTCCTTTGATAACTGATAATGGCTCTTTCGTTATTAATGGTACGGAAAGGGTTATTGTAAGTCAGCTTCATAGGTCACCTGGTGTCTTTTTTGAGCATGATAAAGGCAAAACTCATAGTTCTGGTAAATTACTTTTTTCAGCTAGAGTTATACCGTATAGAGGGTCTTGGCTTGATTTTGAGTTTGATCCAAAAGATTTCTTATATTTTAGGATAGACCGAAGAAGGAAGATGCCAATTACTATTTTATTAAAAGCGCTTGGATACTCGGACGATGAAATCCTAGCAGAGTTTTTTGGCTTTGACGATTTTGCGTTTATTAAAGATAGTATTGAGATGAATCTTGTTGTCGAAAGGCTTAGGGGAGAGATCGCTAGATTCGACATTAAAGATAAAAATGGCAATTTAATAGTTGGCAAAGATAAGCGCATCAATGCCAAGCATTTAAAAGATATAAAAAACGCAAAAATAAATAAGATAGTTGTTCCTCCAGATTTTCTCTTAGGTCGAGTCGTAGCTGAGACAATTGTAAATAATGAAACTGGGGAAATTATTGTTAAGGCTAACGAGGAAATTTCCGAAGATCATTTGGTTGCTTTTAAGTCAGAAAATATAAAAGCAATCAAAACAATCTATGTTAATGATTTAGATCATGGGTCCTATGTTTCAGCAACTCTAAGAACAGATGATACACCCGATAGGCTCGCGGCTAGGATAGCAATCTATAGAATGATGCGACCTGGTGAACCACCAACAGAAGACTCAGTAGAGGCACTTTTTAACCGTCTTTTTTTCAGCGCTGATACATACGATTTGTCAAATGTAGGTAGGATGAAATTTAATAAACGATTGGGACGAGATGTTTCGGATGGGCCGACTACACTTACCAAAGAGGATATTTTAGAAGCCATAAAGCTGTTAGTTGAATTAAGAAATGGCAGGGGTGTTATCGACGATATAGATCATTTGGGCAACAGGCGTGTTAGATGTGTTGGTGAGCTTGCTGAGAATCAGTTCAGGTCGGGTTTGGTGCGTGTAGAGAGGGCTGTTAAAGAGAGGTTGGCGCAGGCCGAGGCGGAAAACTTAATGCCACATGATTTAATTAACAGTAAGCCTATCTCGGCAGCTATTCGGGAATTTTTTGGGTCCTCCCAGTTATCCCAGTTTATGGACCAAACCAACCCACTTTCTGAGATTACACACAAAAGAAGAATATCCGCCTTAGGTCCTGGGGGGTTGACAAGGGAAAGGGCAGGTTTTGAGGTTAGAGATGTACATCCAACTCACTACGGACGAGTTTGTCCAATAGAGACGCCAGAAGGTCCTAACATTGGTTTAATAAATTCACTAGCCTTGTATGCAAGTTTAAATAAATATGGGTTTCTAGAAACTCCTTATTTAAAAGTGTCTAATAAAAAGTTGGTTGGAGAAATTTCATATTTGTCAGCCATAGAAGAGGGCAACTTTGTGATAGCTCAAGCGAACACATCTGTTAATGATCAGGGAAAGTTGTCCGGAGATTTAGTGTCTGTTAGGGTCAATGGTGAGGCGACTCTATCTTCTCCTGATAGGGTTGAATACATGGATGTTGCAACCTCCCAAATAGTCTCGGTAGCTGCCTCACTAATACCCTTTTTAGAACACGATGATGCTAACAGGGCTCTGATGGGTTCAAATATGCAGAGACAAGCGGTTCCTTGTTTAAAGCCAGAAAAGGCCTTTGTTGGGACAGGAATAGAGCGTACTTGTGCGATAGACTCGGGTACGGTTGTAAGAGCAAATAGAGGAGGGGTAGTTGACTTTATTGATTCAAGAAGAGTTGTTATAAGGGTCAATGATGCTGAGACTAATGAAGGTGAAGCGGGGGTTGATATATACAACCTTATGAAGTACACAAGGTCAAACCAAAATACAAATATTAACCAAAGGCCCCTAGTTGAAAGTGGTGATGTTGTTTGTCAGGGAGATGTAATTGCTGATGGCGCTTCCACTGATATGGGTGAATTAGCCTTAGGGCAAAATATGTTGGTTGCTTTCATGCCATGGAATGGTTATAACTTTGAAGACTCTATCTTAATATCGGAAAAAGTAGTTTCTGAGGATAGATATACCTCAATTCATATCGAAGAACTCTCAGTTTTGGCTAGAGATACCAAGCTTGGAGCGGAGGAAATTACTCGCGATATTTCCAACTTATCAGAAGCACAGTTAGGTAGATTGGACGATTCTGGTGTCGTATATATCGGGGCTGAAGTTGAGGCGGGTGACGTGTTGGTTGGGAAAGTCACTCCTAAAGGAGAAACTCAGTTAACCCCAGAGGAAAAACTTCTTAGAGCAATATTCGGCGAAAAGGCTTCGGATGTAAAAGATACATCTTTAAAGGTTCCATCTGGTATGAGTGGCACCGTCATTGATGTGCAAGTTTTTACGAGAGAAGGTGTAAATAGAGATAAGAGAGCTCAACAAATTATCGATGACGAACTCAGTCGATACAAAAAAGATCTTGATGATCAGCTGAGAATTGTTGAGCAAGACATATTCGACAGGGCAAAGAGAGTTTTACTTGGTTCTAAAGTGACTGGAGGGCCCAACTTGACTTCTCCTTCAACTCTAGATGAAACCTACATTGCTGGTCTAGGAAAACACGAATGGTTTGAACTACGTTTATCGGACGAATCATCTGCTTTATCTCTTGAGAAGCTAAAAGATTCGCTGGATCAAAAGCGAGAGCAATTCGACGTTGCTTTCAAGGCTAAAAAGAAAAAATTGCTCCAAGGAGATGAGTTGCCTCCTGGGGTTTTAAAAATGGTAAAAGTTAATTTAGCCGTTAAACGAAGGTTNCAGCCAGGNGANAANATGGCTGGTCGTCATGGNAATAANGGAGTNGTATCTAGAATTGTACCTGTTGAGGATATGCCTTACATGGCTGACGGTCGGCCAGTNGATGTNGTTTTAAATCCTTTGGGAGTTCCATCTAGAATGAATGTTGGGCAAATCTTAGANACTCATTTAGGCTGGGCGGCAAAGGGTTTAGGGGAAAGAATTGGATCAATGCTNTCTGATGAAAGGGNAGTGGAAGANATTCGNACCTTTCTAACCAGCATGTATAACGACAGCGGAAAAAAAGAAAACCTGAAAGAGTTTNCGGACAAGGAAATCTTTGAGTTAGCGAANAACCTAAGTTCAGGGGTTCCTTTCGCTACGCCAGTGTTTGATGGGGCATCAGAGAGCGAAATAATGGCAATGCTAAAACTGGCNTANCCAGANAANGTCGCAAGAGACNTTGGTTTAACAGAATCCAGAACTCAGGTTAAGTTGTTTGATGGTAGAACAGGGGAAGGTTTTGATAGGACNGTTACNGTTGGTTATATGCACATGCTAAAGCTNCATCACTTNGTTGATGANAAAATGCATGCCAGGTCTACTGGGCCATATTCTTTGGTAACGCAGCAACCGCTTGGNGGTAAGGCTCAATTNGGTGGNCANCGTTTCGGAGAAATGGAAGTTTGGGCACTCGAGGCTTATGGAGCCTCATATACNCTTCAGGAAATGCTGACNGTAAAATCAGACGACGTGAATGGAAGAACTAAGGTGTACGANAATATTGTTAAAGGAGANCATGTCATTGACGCTGGCATGCCAGAGTCNTTCAACGTTCTTGTAAAAGAAATTCGTTCCTTGGGTATAGATATAGACCTAGACCGAAATTAATTCAAAGGATTTTAAGAATATGAAAGCACTTCTAGATTTATTTAAGCAGGTTCAGCAAGATCAGCAGTTTGATGCCATCAAAATCGGGTTAGCATCGGCAGAAAAAATAAGATCATGGTCTTTTGGGGAGGTTAGAAAACCAGAGACTATTAATTACAGAACATTTAAACCTGAAAGAGAGGGATTGTTTTGTGCAAAAATATTTGGTCCTGTCAAAGATTATGAGTGTCTCTGTGGAAAATACAAAAGACTCAAACATAGAGGAGTAGTTTGCGAAAAATGTGGGGTTGAAGTAACTCTATCTAGAGTAAGAAGAGAAAGAATGGGTCATATAGAGTTAGCTACTGCTGTGGCTCACATTTGGTTTCTGAAGTCACTTCCCTCAAGAATGGGAATGGTTCTAGACATGACCCTTAGGGACATTGAGAGGGTTCTTTACTTTGAGGCTTTTGTCGTTGTTGACCCGATGATGACTCCTTTAAAGAAGGGTCAAATAATGTCTGAAGATGATTTTAATGCAAAGCTTGAGCAATACGGAGAAGGAGAGTTTGTTGCCCAAATGGGTGCAGAAGGGGTTAAGGAATTGTTAAGGTCTATAGACTTGGACAAAGAAATTTCTGAATTAAGAGAAGAGTTGGAGACTACTTCTTCGGATCTAAAGATAAAAAAGATTGCAAAACGACTCAAAGTGCTGGAAGGTTTTTCAAAGTCTGGAGTGAAGCCTGAGTGGATGATTTTAGATGCGCTTCCAGTTCTACCGCCAGATTTAAGACCTCTGGTTCCGTTAGATGGGGGAAGGTTTGCAACTTCTGATTTAAATGATTTGTACAGGAGGGTAATTAACAGAAACAACAGATTAAAACGACTGCTTGAATTAAAGGCTCCAGATATTATAGTAAGGAACGAAAAGAGAATGCTACAAGAGTCAGTTGACTCCCTTTTAGATAATGGTAGACGTGGTAAGGCAATGACTGGTGCAAACAAAAGGCCTTTAAAATCTCTAGCCGATATGATAAAGGGCAAGGCAGGAAGGTTTAGGCAAAATTTGCTAGGNAANAGAGTGGATTACTCTGGGCGTTCGGTTATTGTTGTTGGTCCAACGCTCAAGCTTCACCAGTGTGGCCTTCCAAAGCTGATGGCGCTAGAGTTNTTTAAGCCATTTATATTTAATAAACTAGAGCTCAGAGGAATGGCAACGACAATCAAAGCCGCAAAAAAACTGGTTGAGCAACAGGTGGCAGAAGTTTGGGACATTTTAGAGGAGGTTATCAGGGAGCATCCTATTTTGCTAAACAGAGCTCCCACCCTACATAGACTAGGTATACAAGCGTTCGAACCAGTTTTGATTGAAGGTAAGGCAATTCAGCTCCACCCATTAGTATGCGCTGCCTTTAACGCCGATTTTGACGGTGATCAAATGGCAGTCCACGTTCCCTTGTCTTTAGAGGCACAGATGGAGGCTCGCACTTTGATGTTGGCTTCAAACAATGTTCTGTTTCCTTCCAACGGAGAGCCCTCAATCGTTCCTTCTCAAGACATCGTATTAGGTCTTTATTACACAACAAGGGAAAAAATCAATGCTAAAGGGGAAGGAATGATTTTTTCGAATGTAGATGAAGTAGAGCGAGCTTACTGCAACAATAAGCTTGAGGTGGGTACGAAGATTTTTGTAAGAATTCGTGAGTCTATGCCTGGTAAGGATGATCAGCCCGAAGAAGTTACTTTTAAAAGGTATGGTACTACAGTCGGTCGGGCTATCTTATCGAAAATTCTCCCGCCTGGATTGCCATTTGAAGAGCTTAACAGGGTGTTAAAAAAGAAAGAAATTTCGAAATTAATAAACTCGTCTTTCAGAAGGTGTGGGTTACGGTCTACAGTAATTTTTGCGGACAAACTGTTACAGTCTGGTTTTTCTTTGGCTACGAAGGCTGGCTTGTCAATCGCCGTGGATGACATGCTAATACCAGGTCAGAAGGCAACAATTTTAGACCATGCAGAACAGGAAGTTAAAGAGATAGAACAACAGTTTGCTTCTGGCTTAGTTACCCAAGGTGAACGTTACAATAAAGTTGTTGACATCTGGGGAAGAGCTGGAGACCAAGTTGGAAAAGCGATGATGGATCAACTTGGAGGCGATTTAGTAAAGGATAGTTTTGGGAATCGAGTAAAACAAGAATCCTTCAATTCAATTTATATGATGGCTGATTCTGGAGCGAGAGGGTCTGCTGCTCAAATTAGGCAACTTGCTGGAATGAGAGGGCTGATGGCAAAACCAGACGGCTCTATCATAGAAACTCCAATAACAGCAAATTTCCGCGAAGGTTTAAATGTTTTGCAATATTTTATTTCTACTCATGGGGCGCGTAAGGGTTTAGCGGACACTGCTCTTAAAACTGCTAATTCGGGTTATTTAACTAGAAGACTTGTGGACGTTACGCAGGATTTGGTGGTTATTGAAAATGATTGCGGAACGAAACATGGGCTCACAACTAAATCCATAGTTGAGGGGGGTGAAATAATTGAGGCACTAAAAGATATGGTCCTTGGGCGTGTTGCTCTTGAGGATATTATTAACCCTGAGACTAAAGAAATATTAGTAAATGCAGGAGTGTTGCTTGATGAAAGGCTGGTAGCCTTAATTGAAAAGGCTGGTATTGATGAGGTTAAAGTTAGAACACCGTTGCTTTGTGAGACCAGGTACGGGTTGTGTGCTCAGTGTTACGGAAGAGACCTCGGAAGAGGAACGCTGGTCAATATTGGGGAGTCTGTAGGCGTAATAGCTGCGCAGTCCATAGGTGAGCCTGGAACACAGTTGACCATGAGAACCTTTCATATCGGAGGTGCTGCATCTAGAACTGCTGTTGTGTCTGGTGTTGAATGTCGTTCTAGTGGAACTGTAAGGTTTTCAAGTACCATGAGGTATGTAACAAATGCTAAAAAACTACCAGTGGTTATCTCTAGATCTGGTGAGATAATTATTGTTGACAACTCGGGCAGAGAGAAGGAAAGACACAAGCTACCATATGGAGCTACCCTTTCTGTTGTAGATGGAGATAAAGTCAAAGCTGGTCAAGGCTTGGCGAACTGGGATCCTCTTACCCGCCCAATTATTGCTGAGCATGCTGGCTCAGTTAGCTTGGAAAATATTGAAGAGGGAGTTACTGTTGCCACCCAGATTGATGAAGTAACTGGTGTAGCAACACTAGTAGTAATTGATGCTAAGCAGAGAACATCTTCTTTGGGCAAGGGAGTAAGGCCATTGGCTAGACTTAAAGATTCTAAAGGCAAGGATATTAAAATACCAGGGACCGAGCACTCTGTCATTATCGCTTTCCCTGTAGGGTCATTGATAACTGTCAAAGATGGACAACAAATTAATGGCGGTGAAGTATTAGCCAGAATCCCACAGGAGTCCCAGAAGACAAGGGACATCACTGGGGGTTTGCCTAGAGTTGCTGAGCTTTTTGAAGCAAGGTCGCCGAAAGATGCTGGTGTTCTTGCTGAAATTACTGGGACAATTTCCTTTGGTAAGGACACTAAAGGAAAGCAACGCTTGGTTATAACTAATTTTGATGGTGTGTCTCATGAAACTTTAATACCGAAAGAGAAGAGTGTTTTAGTTCATGAAGGTCAGGTTGTTAACCAAGGTGAATTGATAGTAGACGGACCAGCTGATCCTCACGATATTTTAAGGTTGCTGGGGATAGAGGAGCTAGCTAGATATATCATTGATGAAGTGCAAGATGTTTATAGATTGCAAGGTGTGAAAATAAATGACAAGCATATTGAGGTGATTGTAAGGCAAATGCTCAGAAGGGTGCAAATAAAAAGCCCAGGCGACTCAAGGTTCATCCCTGGGGAACAAACTGAGAGATCAGAAGTTTACGCTGAAAATGAGAGTCTCGTTAAAGAAGGAAAAAAAGTTGCAGATTATGAAAATATGCTTCTTGGTATTACGAAGGCATCCTTGTCAACTGATTCATTCATTTCTGCAGCAAGTTTCCAGGAGACAACACGCGTCTTGACAGAAGCCGCAATCATGGGGAAAAGGGACGAACTACGTGGTTTAAAGGAAAACGTTATAGTTGGAAGGCTAATCCCTGCTGGTACTGGGCTCAGTTACCACCAGGCAAGAAAAGAGAGGGAAAGTCAGGAGGCGCTGGAGGCAAAATCTGTTTCCGAGCAGGCAGCTATTGATGCTGAGGCATTGTTTGAATCTCCCTCTGAGGATCAGGCAAAGAAAGATTCATCTCCTAACGAGTCAGTTTCAGATGACAACTAATTTATGCTTGACAGATTATAAATGTCATTACAAAATGAAAAGCTTTGTATAAAAAGGGGGAGTCGTGCCAACCATTAATCAATTAGTTAGGAAACCAAGGGTCAGGGATGTTGAAAAGAGTAAAAGTCCCGCGTTAGAAGGGTGTCCGCATAAGAGGGGGGTTTGTACGAGAGTTTATACAACCACACCAAAGAAACCTAACTCTGCATTACGAAAAGTTGCAAAAGTTAGGTTAACTAATGGATTCGAGGTTATTAGCTATATTGGTGGAGAGGGGCACAATCTTCAAGAGCACTCGGTAGTTTTGATTAGAGGGGGTAGAGTAAAAGATTTGCCTGGAGTTCGGTATCACATTGTAAGAGGATCTCTTGACTTGCAGGGCGTTAAGGATAGAAAACAGGCGAGGTCCAAATACGGTGCGAAAAAAGCGAAATAAATTTTTAATGTTGAGAAAGGGGCTATAAAATGCCGCGTCGGAGAGAGGTTCCTAAACGAGAAGTTTTGCCTGACCCAAAATTCAGGGAGGCCGACGTTTCTAAGTTTATAAATGTTGTAATGCTTCATGGAAAAAAGGCAGTTGCAGAAGGTATTGTTTACGGTGCGTTTGATTTTATTGAAACCAGTGCAAAAAAAAGTCCTTTAGAAGTTTTTCAACAGGCGCTTTCTAATTGTAAACCAGTTGTTGAGGTAAAAAGTAGGCGTGTAGGGGGCGCAAATTATCAAGTTCCTGTAGAAGTTCGTCCTTCTAGAAGAATGGCATTAGGAATGAGATGGATTAGAGAGTCAGCAAAAAAAAAGGTCTGAAAAGTCAATTAAAGTGAGACTGGCTAATGAGCTGTTAGAAGCTGCTGAAGGAAAAGGGGGCGCCGTTAAAAAGCGTGATGAGGTTCATAGAATGGCGGAAGCAAACAAGGCTTTTTCGCATTTTAGATTTTAAAAACAAGGTAGTTGACAGTAATGGGTAGAAAAACGCCAATAGAGCAATACAGAAATATCGGTATCAGTGCGCATATAGATGCTGGTAAAACTACTACAACCGAAAGAATTCTGTTTTACACTGGAATAAATCATAAGATTGGTGAGGTTCATGATGGGGCTGCAACCATGGACTGGATGGAGCAAGAGCAGGAAAGAGGGATAACTATCACCTCCGCTGCCACTACCTGTTTTTGGAAAGGGATGGACGCAACCATGCCCGAGCACCGGATAAATATTATCGATACACCTGGTCACGTTGACTTTACTATTGAAGTTGAACGTTCTATGAGAGTTCTTGATGGTGCTTGCATGGTTTATTGTGCGGTTGGGGGTGTTCAGCCTCAATCAGAAACGGTTTGGCGTCAAGCTAATAAGTACAAGGTACCAAGACTTGCTTTCATTAATAAAATGGATAGAACTGGAGCAAATTTTGAGAGAGTTTATGATCAACTTAAATTACGACTAAAAGCTAATCCAGTTCCAGTAGTGCTGCCCATCGGTGCCGAGGAAAACTTTAAAGGCGTTGTTGATCTCATTAAGATGAAGGCTATCTATTGGGCTGAGGAAAATATGGGTACCAAGTTTAGTTATGATGAAATCCCCTCTGAATTAAGTGATTCTGCAAAGGACTGGCATGAAAAAATGGTTGAGTCAGCTGCTGAAGCCAATGAAGAGCTAATGGAAAAATATTTAGAGACCGGAAC
>NYVY01000066.1 GCA_002684875.1 Pseudomonadota bacterium | reverse complement strand
TGAGGAGTTTAAGAAAAAAAAATTCCAAGTTGCAATTGAAACCAATGGAACTATAGAGTGCCACGCCAGTATCGACTGGATTTGCGTTAGTCCAAAATCAGGGTCCTTGCTAAAACAAAAAAGCGGAAATGAACTTAAAGTAATTTTCCCACAACCAAAACTTGATTATAAATACCTTGTAACACTCCCCTTCGACCACCATCTTATCCAACCCATGGATGGTCCTAATCTATTACAAAACACAGAAGCTTCGATTGAGTTTTGCAAGAAAAATCCAGATTGGCGGTTTTCTTTTCAACTTCATAAAGCAATTGGAATTAAATAGATATGTGCTACTCATGAAAGTTTTGATGTAGCCAACAAAAAGTGTTCACCAGATGTATTTGTTCTTGGGTTTTACAGGGAAATTCTAAGAGTTTGTCATTAAATAAAACTACTGCAAGAGTTTTTGCTCTAGTAATTGCGACATTCAACCTGTTTTTACTAAACAAAAAAGCTACGTCTTTACCAATTTCTTCCGCACTCGATGTAGTCATCGATACCAGCACAACCCTTGCTTCTTGGCCTTGGAATTTATCTATTGTACCTACTTTACTTCCTTCAGGAAGGAGTGACTTTAAAAGTTCTACTTGCATGTTGTAGGGTGCAACGACCAAAATATCATCGCACTCTATTTTTTTCTCGCCCTCTTTCGACTTATAAAAAGAACCATCGAGTAATGTTTCAAAAATTTCACAAACTTTTTTTGCCTCTACTTCGCTGGATTTAGAACAGCTATTGTGACTCGTCAAAAGAAGTTGAATACCATTTCTCTTCATATTTAAATCATTATTTTTTGACCAAATAATTTCGCTTTCCAGATCACTAACGGAAGGGACTAACTTTGACTCGTAGAAAGCTTCTGAAACAAAGTCACAAATACTAGGGTGAAGCCTGTATGTTTTATTTAAAAAAATTCCTTTATCACTTGGAACAACAGTATGAATACCATCCGAATTTTTAGTTTCAGTCAAATAGTAGTTTACAACGGAGAGACCCGCATTATTTGGGTGAACACCCTGAACAGGCTGCTCTAATTGATTCTGATCTCCTAATAAAATTAACGATTTTGCTGATGTGCCCGCTGCTATTGCCGTAGCCAAGGCCATCTGCCCAGCCTCCTCAACAATTAAGTAATCGATCGTTTGGTCCAGTTTTTCATTTGCAAAAAACCATGCCGTTCCAGCTAGCAGTTGATAATCCCCATTAATTAAATCATCTATCTTAAATAAATCTTCTATTAAAGATTCGGTAGTTTCTTTATTGGAAAAGTGCTGGGAGGTATTCTCTTTAGATGACTTTTTTGCTCCTTTAAAAAACACCTTTTGTTCCTTTGCAAAACTCTCAATTCTATAAAGAATATTCAGAATAGCCTTATGGCTATTTGATGTAACTCCAATCTTAAAACCCATAGATAGTAAAATTACAGCAACTCTCGACATGAGGAAAGTTTTTCCTGTACCAGGAGGCCCTTGAATAAAAATTAAACTGTGATCCATCCTAGTAATTAAATCGGCTAAAAGTTTAGGACTTTTATACCGCAATAAATCTTTTTCATTACCATCGTTTTTTATTGTAGGAGAGTCTCTCTTCATTAGTTGCGACAAGGCACGATAAGTATTAATATCTCTACCAAAACGAAAAATGCTTTCACTTAAAACATCGCTTTGGACAGGGCCAGCGAGGCCTATGTCGATAGGAAATTGTAAGTCTGAAGATGCCTTAAATTGCACCTTTCTGTCTTGGTGATTTACACTTAAGTTTCTCAAGCTTTTTCCCGAGTTTAGATCTATACATTTATCGTTGGTTTTAATACTGGTTTTTTGACTTAAAAACTTGCAATGATAAATATTTGACCTCTTTTCTGAGGTTTTTTTTTCAAGAATTAATCCAACAATGCAATCTTCGCGCTCATTGCGTTCTTCACTTGATAACTCTTTCCGATCGAAATAATTCCACCACTGGGACTTTGCATCTCTTTTGTAAAAATCCAGTAAATCAATTAAATTTTCTCTCAAACAATCCCCGTCGTTAAATTTACTAATTTCTTGGGAAAGTTTTCTCGTTATAATTGCTAAATCCTTCGCATAACCCTTGGCTTTTTCAGAGATTTCTGCGATATCTTTTTTGTTTGAATCAGACTCATTAATTGTGATACCGAATGATTTTGCTATTTTTAGCAGCCAATTTCTTAAAAAGTAGGTGGAGCGTACATCTTGAAGATTATACTTTTCAATATCTTTTAAAATTTCCGAATTAATATCGGCTCCTGAATCCTTCCACATTTCAAAAAAAACTACGCTGTCTGAGCCATTTGTTACTGAGTCCTCCCTTTTCCCAAACTCACTTTGATAAAACTTTTCTAGATTTTTTATACTGTACCGTGGTTCTGAGATTCTTATAGATTCACGAACGATTTGATACAAGTCCACTAGTATTCCATTTTTTAAAAGATTATCTACAAAGTACTGTCCAATATTGTATTTGTTAGACAATCGTCTCAAGGCATCTTTTTCATAAGATGCATAATGATAGATTCTCGAATTTGGAAACCTTTCTAAATGGCCGCTTAAAAAATTAAGGAACTCACCGAATGTTTTTTTTTCTTCTTGTAAACTCAACGCCCAAAAAGATTTGTATTCCTCTTTGTCAGAAGATATAAAAAAAATACCAAACAAATACTCTAATTTTTCTTCATATAACGGATCACCTTCAATATCGAAAAAAAGATCTCCTTGATCTGGTTCTGGCAATCTACCAAAACCAAAGACATCCTGATGACGGGCCATTTTTTTTCTGTAATCATCTTCATCAGACTTAATAAGCTCAAAAATAGGCTTGCCACCCTCTTTTTTACTTTTTATCTGTAAACTTGCCTGCTGTTGAAGCCTTAAATAAGTAGCATGATTAAACTCACCTAATTTAAGATCTCTAGATGAGTTAGACAATTCTTCCATTGTTAGTAGGTTTTTTTTGTTTAACTTAACTATTTGATCTCTAGTTATTCTCGCAACTTGTGCTAAATCATCTCTTTCAATCCATTTTTTCGTACAAAAATTTCTCCAGTGACATAAATCACAATGACTGCAAGGTAAATGTACTGGTTTCAAATCGTTAAGATTTTCTATGTAACTAATAAACCTTTTCATTAGGTTTTTGTAATAAAAAAAACAATCTTTTACTTTAATTGTTTTTCTATCATTATCACCCAAGATCAAGAAAGCTTTTTTTGGTAGCATACCTTGTACGCGTGCGATTGCGTCAGAATAATGCATTAATTGTAAAACCGAATCAGCTTTTACTGATTGCGATAACTTTGCATCTATTACCTCATAAGAGAAATCACCAAGCTCGGACGGAGAATGAGTCTTCACTAAGAAATCGGGTCTTGCTACAAAATCATCAAAAATAAATCCGCCCTGAAAAATAATTTCGATACCATCTTTCATTGCCTTTATCGTTTTGTCCGCTCTTTCGGTTGATGATAGGTGCTGACTAATCTCTATAAATGTACTAACTTCTTTTTGTAGATTATTCCAACAATTGAGCTCATGTTTTCGTCCATTTTCTTGAATCATTTCAATGTAATCGGAAGGATCGACTTTTTGCGAAGCAAGCTCAAAATCAAAAGCTGCACGATTGTCCATAAAGGTAAGATAACTACACCTGGAAAAATTTACTAAATCTGATGTGGTGTAAGCAAGCTTTTCATCTATTACCCGCAAAGTTTATTCCATACCTTCATAGAACTTCAGAAAGAAACAAAAATAATCCTACTGAAATAAACGACCACCCTAATATAAGAAACAAATACAACATGATAGTATTAATGCGGCCGTCAAAAAATATACGGTCGATACGCATTGTTATCCAATACCAAAAATACATGGGTATCAGAAAAATAATCGCAACAAATAAAACTTTCATAAAAAAAAATTGTCCTCTAACTGTTATGCAAGGTAAAAAATGAAAGAACACTACCAAAAATTAGTTGAACAGCAATCTAGATTAAACCGTTTGAATCACCTTAAAGAAATCGCATTCTGGGATCAAGCGACACACATGTCTGAAAAAGGCATAAAATCCAGGGCTGATGCAGTTGCTGAACTATCTCAAATAATATACGAAATAGAGTGTAACGAAAACATCAAAATAGATCTCAAAAAAGCGCAGAAAGAACATTTGTCCGACATTGAACAGGCAAATATACAAGAAATAGAACGAAAATTTAAAAAAAAATCATTCATTCCTAAGGATTTAATTAAAAAAAAACAAGTTGCCACAAGCATTTGTGAGCACGAATGGCGCAAACAAAAGCCATCAAATGATTGGAAGGGATTCCTTTCAAATTTCAAAGAAGTTGTTCATATTTCTCGTGTCAAGGCCGATATTTTATCTCAAAAGCTTGGAATCTCCCCATATGAGGCTCTTATGGACGATTATGAACCTAATCTTAAAGAAGATACGGTAAATAGATGTTTTGAAGATATTAAGAAATGGCTGCCAACCCTATTGAACGATGTCATGAAAAAGCAGAAGACTATAACTGGGTTGGTTGAACTAACTGGGCCATTCGAAAGCAGCGCACAAAAAAATCTTAATTTAGAAATTATGGATTTACTGGGCTTTGATTTTCAAGCAGGAAGATTAGACGAAAGTGCTCACCCGTTTTGTGGGGGGAACCCACAGGATGTCAGAATTACGACAAGATTCAACCAAAAAGAATTTTTATCTTCTCTAATGGGTACTATTCATGAAACTGGTCACGCTAGATATGAGCAAAATTTACCGTATAACCTCCTAGAACAACCAGTGGGTCAGGCTAGGTCGATGAGTATTCACGAAAGTCAGTCCTTATTTTTTGAAAAGCACATTGGGTGTAGTGCTCAGTTTATTAAGAGGATTTATCCTTTAATAAAAAAACATTTAGGTTCGAGCCCGAGTCTTGCCCTAAATAACTTACAAAATCTAAATCTCAGAGTAAAACCAAGCTTTATTCGTGTTGATGCAGACGAAATAACTTATCCCGCCCACATAATCATCCGATATGAAATCGAGAAAGAACTTATTAACACCAAACTGGAAATATCCGAATTACCCGAATTGTGGAATACAAAAATGGATAATATCTTGGGCATTTCTCCAAAAGACGATTTCAAAAATGGTATTTTACAGGACGTCCATTGGCCAGAGGGGTTATTTGGGTATTTCCCTTGTTACACTCTGGGCGCCCTATATGCAGCTCAATGGGCTGCAATGATAAAACAGACTGTGAGGGACTATGATGAGGTTATCGAACACGGAGACTTGACAAAAATTTTCAATTGGCTAGATATCAATATTTGGAAAAAAGCAAGCATTCTACAAACTGACGCTTTGACAAAGTCAGCTTGTAAAGGAGAATCTCTTAACCCTAAGTACTTTAAAAACTATCTTGAGCAAAAGTTTTTAAACTGATTAAGAGCACATAATTTCACTCCAACAATTTGAATAACACAGAGGCTAGAAATCCAGCAAGCGTAGCTAACCCAACCAAATTGTTATCAGCTAAATGTGCTGCTTCTGGTAACATCGCCGCGCAAATCATCGTCAACATTGCACCGGCTGCTAAACCTTCAACTACCACTAAGGTAGAGTGAGAAACCCCATCACCTATAAAGGCGCCTATAGCAGCTCCGACAGCTGTCAGTATAACTAGTGACCCCCAAAGGGACAGTATTTTCCATATTTGCATGCCCTCCTTTTTCATCTGCGCCGAACTTGATAACGCCTCGGGAAAGTTAGATAAAAATAATCCAGCAATAAAAGTGTATGGAAGAACATCCAAAAAACTGGGTTCAACACTAGCTGCAACACTAGCTGAGACTAACGTCAAAACAGCTATTCCCAAAACAAAGCTCTCAGGAATGGCATCAAGCATGATGCCTAACCAAATCGCAAAAGCTGCATTACCATGAGAGTTGTATTGTTTTTGTAAATCCGCTCTTGTAGGCAAATCTCCCGTATCACCGTGGTGGACAGCATCCATTGCAAGCTCTGCCCATTTGGCTCTTTCATCAGCGTCTTTCTCAACGTGGGTAATATTTTCCTCGAATCTTTCCTTCGCCATGTTTCTCAACTCACCATCAAACTCCGGTATTTTTTCACGTAACATGTGAAAATCTTCAGCGGATAGCACTAATAGCTCTGTTTCATCTTCTGCAGTACAGTCAGCTGTTCTATTTACCTTGTTCAAAAGTGACATTTCACCAACTATTTCGCCTTTGCCTAAGACTAAATCTGGATGGTCGGGGCTGTCTACTTTTAATGAACCACTCCTAATCACGTACATGGACTCTGGCGTATCTCCCCGTGTGTAAACAATGTCTCCCTTATGAAGAAAGCGAGGCTTTAAATGTCCAATAATAATACTCATATCTTCTGGGTCTAACTTGTAAAACAAAGGAACATCAGCAACATCTTTCATTGCTTTCTTAAAAAACCTTTCTTTGTCAACTGCTGCCTTTGATATGATATAGGCCGTTTTTCTTAGATAACCGCCTTTTTGATTTATTAGTTGGTCTAACAGTACAAAAAGCAACCCCCCGATAACAGCTCCCAAAATTAATAAAAAGAAATGATGTTCTGCTTCTAGTCTTTGCGCAGCGTCATTAGCAGTAGCCAATTCAGAAATAGTAGGAGCAACTAGCTCAATGGCTAAAGCAGATAGAAGGGCTCCAGCCCCAAACGCAGCTAGTAAACCAATTGTCGTAGACGAAATTCGGAAAAAAATACCGACTGCCGACCCGAGTAAAAGAGATATTGAGGCAATAACTCCGACCATCCCTGCCCAAAAAACATATCCTTCCATAACACCCCACTCCTTTAAAAATATTTGCTTATAATAATAAGTACGACCAATAACAATTAAAAATACTCAAATAAAAGTTCTCAAATGTCCGACTTTTATAAAATTCACAATCATCGGTTTCATATTGATTACCCCCAAGTAAAGCTCCCAAACGAACTTTACAAGTATAAATGCGCTTACTGCGGGATGGATACTGTTACTATTGCTGGCAAACTATCTAATCACTTGCCGACGTGCGAATACAGAATCGAGAAGCAAAAAAAGTAGCTGCATACACCTAACCCAGCCATAAAGCATTAATTTAATAGTACAAATTAGACATTGCTACGTAGGTTAAAGCCCCAGCAATATATCCAACAAGCGCTAACAAACTGATTTTTTTTACATACCAAAAGAAATTTATTTTTTGCATGCCCATCGCTGCGAGTCCAGCAGCTGAACCTATGATTAATATTGAACCACCAGTTCCCGCACAGAATGCAAGAAATTGCCATAGGTAACTATCTTTTGGGTGCAACTCCATTGGAAACATTTTTATCGAAGCAGCGACCATCGGAACATTATCTACCAGTGAACTCATTAACCCAATAAGCATTACCACCGCTGTCGTATTTCCAAGCGTTTCATCCAGCCATTTAGCTAACTCAGGCAGAATTTTGCTGTGCTCTAGCGTAGCAACTGCCAACAATATTCCTATAAAAAATATTATCGAACTCATATCAATTTTTGACAAGGCCCGAGCCAATGAGAATTGAGCCTTTTCGGACTCTTTCTTTTCTTTGTGTAACAAATCGGTAATTAGCCATAAAAACCCCAAGCCAAACATAACACCTAAGAAAGGTGGAAGATGGGTAATCGTTTTGAAAATTGGCACTCCAACAAGCGCACCGATTCCACAATAAAATATTATATTTCTCTCCCTTTCAGAAGTTTCGGCATGCCTAGCTATACCAACGTCAGTCTTTGGCGGTTCAACACTCTGCCCTTTTAGAGAGTTTGAAACAAAATATATTGGAATAACCGCAGCAACTATTGAAGGAATGAACACTTGGTATATTACGGTCACCGCTGATATTTTATCAGCTACCCAAAGCATAGTAGTGGTTACATCTCCTATTGGAGACCAAGCGCCACCAGCATTAGCACAAATTACAATGAGACCAGCAAATAACAATCGGTCCTCTTTCTTACCTAAAATTTTTGAAATTAAGGAGCACATAACGATAGTGGTCGCAAGATTATCCAGAACAGCACTCAGAAAAAAAGTTGCCGTACCAATTTGAATGAGAAGGGTAGATGACTTTGTTGTCTTGATCCTTTTCGTAATTATGTCGAATCCGTTATGAATATCAATCAACTCAACGATAGTCATAGCCCCCATAAGGAAGAAAACAATTTGCCCAACTTCTACTAGTGTATGGCCCAACTCTGTATGAACCATGGTATGAACATCACCGCCGCTAAATAAAACATAAACAGTCCAAAGAAGGCCCGCTCCAATCAGAGCCGTTGCTGATTTATTTACATGCAGGGGGTGCTCTAAAGCTATCGCTGCGTAAGACAGAAGAAATATGGCAGAAAGGGCAATTATCACGAGCAAAACCTCCTAATGTTTTATAAAATTTTTTTAATTTATTGGAACTAGTCCGCTAAGACTTAACCTCTAAATTCCTATAACTTTCGTATTGTTTTTGACAAACAAGGCATCTAACTCATTCTTTATGCTTTCTCTTGTAAATTCGAACTTTTCTAAGAATTTATCAAAAAGACTTTCTTCTTCTGGTTCAATAGTGCCGTCAGATAACAATGAATCATAAACGTTTAAGAGAATACATTTCCTCTGGTCCCTATTAAGTAGAGCAGGCGCGTCAGCCAAAAATTTATCAAGAGGGGTGTCTCTAACATAATCAAGGCCTGCCTCAAGCAAATCGTCATCGCCTCCAACAACAGTCTTCAATTGACCCCATTCCTGTTGTGCAATCGTTCCGTCTATTGAGGACATGTATATTAGGCTCGCAGCCATTACCAATCGAGTATCAAGTGTTATTACCTCTTCTCCCATTAGATAGCCTCCTAGCTTCCCTTGTTTAAACCTATTAAAGATAGCTTAGAAAAGTATAAATTACTATCCCCTTAACGAAATTTTTAACTTTTCAAAATTATCGACGTACAATTACGTATTATCTTGGAGAAGGTTATTAATAAAAAAGACGACATTGACCGTTTAATTGAAATGGCTTGGGAAGACAGAACTCCACTGGATGCCATAAAAAAAGAATTTCGTATAACGGAGGGTCAAATTATTCGGTTGATGCGTAACTCTTTAAAACCTGGAAGTTTTAAAGCATGGAGAAAAAGACTATCTGGTAGGAAAACAAAACACCTTGCTTTACGCAACGGTTCGATAAAAAGGTCATATTGCAAAGCACAATATAAGCAACCTTCAAAATAAATTAAGGGTCCGTCGTTAAAGCAATTTAATTATCGTTATTTAATCCATTTTTTCAACTCCAGAAAAGTTTTTTTTGTTTTTACTTCCTTTTACCTTTACCTCCTAAATTAATGCTGTTTATCCATGATTTTGCTTTTTGCAGCCAAAACTGGCGCTTTTGCAAATTAGCTCATTTCCTCAAAGAAACTTTCAGTACCTTGACTATTACTTTTACAAACGCGCTATATCTTTTTTTCGGTACTTGAACTCTAATATTTTCAATCCGACTTACTATCAGAACTGATTTACCAATTTGATTAAACCAAAATCAATACCCGCCAGCACCAATAGTACTAGCCAAAAAAAAACTGCCTTCTAGAAAAAAGTGAAGGCAGTTTTTTGTATACAACAGACTAAGCCATAGTTGAAGGATCATCAGGCGGAGGCATGTCTGGCCCTGTATCAACTTGAGGCCCAGTATCTGGAGGTGGTCCATCAGGGCCTCCTGGAGGGGGCCCAGCAGGCGCCTCCTGATGATGTTCATGCTCAGAATCTGACATTGCTTGGTCAAAAGCTTGGTCCATACCTGGGACTGGGGGAGGCATTCCATCACCATCCATGTCTGCTGTGGGTGGGGGACCCATTGGCCCATCCATACCTTCCATACCAGGCGGAGGGGGAGGCATATCACCCTCCCCGGGGGGTGGCGGAGGAGCACCATCAAACATTCCACCCATGTCTCCTGGAGGATATCCATCGGCTCCACCAGGGCCCATTGTCATCATACCGCCCTCAATGCCAGGTGGCTCCAAACTTCCAAAAGCTTCCATGGGATCCATACCGCCCTCGCACGCTTCCATAAACTCTTCCTGCATCCCGTTTGCTATAGTCTCAAATTCACCCATCGGAATTCCAGCATCCCCAGCTACTTCACGCGCTGCTTCAGTTGCTGCCTCGAAAGCTGCTGCCGGATCTGCTCCACCTTCAATTGCTTCCTCAAAAGCTGCATGAGCAGCTTCTCCAACAGGATCAATATCTGGCCCTCCCACGTCTATATTGTTGAAGGCCTCTTGGGGCCCCAGTCCATCGTTCATTGCAGCCTCAAATTGCTCAGTTGCATCAGCCATTACTGGCTCGAACATTTCCATAGGAACACCCATTTCCTCAGCAGCCCCTCTTGCAGCTTCACCAGCTGCCTCAAAGGCTACACCTGGGTCTGCTCCCCCATCGATCGCAGCATTGAAAGCCTGTCCAGCTACTTCTCCAATTGCGTCCACTTGGTTTTCAAAAGACATTTTTTGACCTCCCGCTTAATTAATTTGTAATTATCGCTAATTTGGTTCCTTTAATGCACTATCTAGACCCCTGACTATTGGGTTTGTAAAGTAAGTAATTAACCTTCTCTCNCCGACCTTAAAATCTGCTTTCGCAAGCATTCCAGGAGTTAAGTCAGANTGCCTTCTCATACGTTGAACCGATTTTTTATTTAAGTCAACCCTTNCNCGATAAACGGGTTTTTTTTCTCCATTCAAATCCTCAGAAAATGTATCCTCTGATATAAAAATCAGTTTTCCACTAATATCTCCAAATTGTTGAAAAGGTAATGCATCTAACTTAACAGATACTGGAACTCCAAGCTTAAGTTCATTAATATCTTTAGGGTCGATATCAACTTCTAGAACTAACGGTACATCTCTGGGAACCAACTTAATAACTACTTCACCTTCCCTGACTATGGTGCCAACAGAAGATGCAGGAATATCTAAAACTATAGAGTCTACTGGGGCCCGAACTGAGGATTTGCTTTCCAACTTATTCAAACTCTTAAATTCTTCAAAAAGCTGGATTTCATTTTCCCTTTCTTTTTCCAATTGCTCTACTATATTTGCCACCCTCTGCGACAACTTGCTCTCTGACTCCGATAGTACTTTTGTCACTGCGAGCAAATTATCTTTAGCTTTTAGAAAGCCTATTTTAGAACCAGCTCCTTTTTTATACAGCTCCTCATGAGCTCGCATTACCTCTTCTTTTAAGGCTAGTTGTTGTTTGTTAACACTTATTAAATTCCGAATAGACTCGTATTCCAACAACCTTTTTCTTAAAATTTCTCTATTTCCACCATCAAGCTTTTTGAAGTCAATGCCTGAAAACTTTACATTATTTATTGCTTTCTCTTCTAATGAAAGTCTTAAAATCCTTTGTCTTGCAGACCGTAATTTACTTGTCATCACCTTTAAATCGGAGCCTACTTCAGATGGGTCTAGAANAACCAAAATTTCATCTTTTACAACTCGGTCCCCTCTATTCACTAAAATTTTAGTAACAACACTACTCCTCGCTGATTGAACTTCAACATTAGGTACCGAAGTTACAAATTTACCTCTGCTAGAAACTGTTACATCAACGTGACTAAGAACGGAGAAGATTAAAANAAATGAAATTAATGAGAGTAAAAGNAAAGANACCGAGANTTTGGCTCTAGAAATAGATTTTTCGTAAATGGCGTCTGGGTCCAGAGTAACCGAGGTAAAATCTAACGTAACTNTNTCTTGCGAATCAACCTCCGAAACTGCTAGNCGATGNAGAGTTTCGGAGATTTTCTCTCATCGNATCAGTGAGTTTTTTNTTTGATTCCCTNAGATTAAATGATAGTCGTTTTAACAAACTCATCGCGACTTGTGGTTTGCCTTGAATATAGGCTAAAAAATCGCCACTATCTATTTCTTTTACTCTAACTTCATTTACTGCCCGTGCACCAGCGCTTCTAAGTCCTCCCTCAATAATAGCCATTTCTCCGAAAAGCGATCCTTTTTCCAATGTAACAAGGACTGATAGACCCTTAGGAGTAAGCTTNACAATTTCAACAGANCCACTTTCCAATAGGTANGCATAACCCCCTGTCTCACCTTCCTTGAAAACATATTCTCCTTGGCGGAATGTTTTATCGGCTGGCATTTCCGTTCCCATCGGAATTCAAAGTATTCTCAAACCCCCAAAGATTTTTGTATAAATGACAATCTTTTAATAACTCAGAATGATTTCCTAACCCTAAATTACTACCTTTTTCCATCACTAGGATTTGGGGCATTTTACTTGCAACTCGCATATCGTGAGTGACGAAGAAAATTGTTTTATGCTTTCCTATCAATGGGAGCTTTTCCATTAACTCTGCCTGTAAAGACTGATCCAAGTTTGCAAAAACTTCATCAAATAACAAGATTTTTGGATCCGAAACAAGAGCACGGGCGATTCCAATAATGCACCTGTATGAACTCGGCAAAGAATTCGAGGCATTGTCNAGCCTAAAAGACAACCCTCCATCTATATTCGATATAATTGANTCNAATCCAGATAAAGCNGTTGCCTCCCTCAATTCTCTTTCACTGATATTTCTTCGGGCCCTCCTCAAATTTTCCTCGATAGTTCCTGTAAAAAAACTTGGATTAGCATTGACCATAGACACTTGCGACCGATAATTTTCAAGATCAAGACTAACTAACGACCTTCCATCTATTAAAATAGTGCCGACCGTAGGCTTAATAAACCCCTGAATAACTTTCAATAATGTTGTTTTTCCTGATGCTGCTGGGCCAACTACCGCAACCATCGAATTAGTGCCAACCGTGAAGTTAATATTCTCAAGTACTTTCTTCCCTCCCAAGGAGAGACCAAAGTCTTTGAATTCAATTTCACCTTGCAAGTTTACCGCAGTACCAATTGTTTTTCTCTCAGGACTTGAGTTCCAAATTTCTGCTATTTTTGCAATGTTTCCTCGCGCTGCATCAACCTCCCCTAATGAGTTAATCAATATACCAACAGGCCTAATGACTCTTGCAGCCACCATATTTACTGCAATTATTGCTCCTGCTGATAAGGAACCCGAAAAAACCAGCTGAATACCAACAAAAATAACTGCGATAGTCATAAATTGCTGAACTGTTGAGTTTAAATTACCCGATACTGCTTGAATATCATCTTTTGCTCTAAGAGCTTCAATACTTTTAAAGCTTGCTTCTCTCCAAGCCCGTTTCTGAATTGGTTCCTGAGATAAGGACTTAACGTTATCGATGCCCGCTATTGTTTCTCGAAGAACGGTCAGTTTTTCATGCTCTTCTTTGTAGTACTTAGTACCAAGTTTTTTTTCGATAATTTTAAAGTAATAACTAGAAAACCCCAGAAAAAAAGCAAAGAACAAAACAATTAATCCCAGTAACGAACTATATAAAAATAAGATTGGAAGAAAAACCAAAAGCCCTGCAACATCAAAAACTCCTGACACAACGCTTCTCGATACAAATGTTTTTAAACTCGTTACCGAGTTTACAGCCTCTTCTAATCGCCTGGTATTTGATCCATCAAGCTGGTGGATAGGCAAAGCAAGCATCTTATCAAAAAAATCTCCAGACATCCTCGCCTCAATTGAGGCTGAAAAGACATTTACAATATAGTCTCTGAGATATCCCATAACTCCACTAAAAATCAGTGCAAAAAAAACTCCAGTCGTTAGTACGTATAAGGTTGACATAGCCTGATAGCCGACCACCTTGTCTAATGAAATTTGTATAAATATTATCGGAGCAAAAGCTATCCCATGTAAAACAAGGGACATTAAAAATGCGACTAGAAACAACCACTTGAAGCGAGTTACTTCAGGAATAAACCAATAAGAATCAAATAGACGTTCTTTTGAAGCCTGATCAGACTTTTTTCCAACAAGTGCAACCTTTCCGGACCAATTATTTAACGTCTCTTCAGCGCTTTTCTCTTCAATTCCCAGCGTGGAAGAAAAAACATCCATCATTTTAAAAGTTTTTTTCCCAGACTTTGAATTAGTCTGTAATGATATTAAAACTGTAGCTTCCCCGCTGTTTTTTATCAGCACGCACGGGTATAGAAACTTCTTTTCAAAAAGGTCTTCTTTTTTTACTTTTCTAAAAAAAACTGAAATATCAAATCTTCGAAAATAGTTCGTTAGCGAGTCCTCAGTACCACAACCACCAGAAGAATACTCTTCTCCAATTTGTTCATTAGATACAACTGCTCCTAACTGTCTAGCGATCAACCCAATTGAAGATGCTGCTTCTAGTGTAATTGGCCTCGCCAATTTTAGTTTTCTAAAACAGTCAAATAAGAACTTTTCTTCAGTTCGCTTGCATTAACTCCAAACTTCTTTTTAAAAGAAACTGAAAACCTCCCAAAATGGGTAAACCCACACTCTTTTGCGATTGTTGAAACAGGCCTGTTATCTCGGTCAGTCTGCAACAACTGATGAGCTCTTAAAAGTCTTTGTTCTCTCAACCAACATAAAGGAGAAAGCTGAAACCTTTTTTTAAATTCTATTTGCAAACTTCTCACTGATATTCCAGCCACTGCCTCTAAACCACTTAAAGTAAGTGGCTCAGATAGGTTTTCATACATATAAGCACAAACATGATCAATTACGTTAGATTTATGAGCAATAACCCTGGCCGATAAGTTTGTACCCTGAGCCTCTAAAATCAGGTAAGCGCAATGCCTCATAATCATATCTTGTGTAACCTCATTGAAAGCACCAAGTGCTCCAACGGCATTTAAACAAAACAAGAACCGTTCTAACAAAAACCTTTGCTTCCCATGCTTGAAGTTGATTTCAAAAGAACGAGTGGGCAAGGCATATTCTGGATTTCCCGAGACACTTTTTAAAACACGCAAAAATACTTCTGGATCAAAACCTATTGCCAGAGCTTCAACAGAACTGGTATGAGAAGCAATTTTTTGCATGCCCGTCAAATATATTCCTTTTGAATCAGATCCTTCAGAGGCTACCCTGTTACCGTCTTCCTCTATCATTTGACTGACTCCTTCTATCGGAATAACCAAATTTGGAGCCATAGAAGCATCAGCAAAGAAATGGTACGGATTATGAGACCCAAATAAAATACCCATGTTTGGGAACTTCACTCCAGACAGGACATCTCCCACTCTTTTTAAACTTCGTTGATTATTGGTTTCGATACCTTGAAGGCCAGGGAAAGCTGCTTTAAAGGTTTCAGTAAATTGAGCCTTTGACAATCGATTCTGGTCGGATTGCTTTAAATGATTAAAAAGTGCAGCTGGTAGCATTTTTTTCATACTTAGGTATCTCCTAACTAATGCGAAATAAAACTTTTTCTATTTCTCTCCAACATTAACTAAGTTTTTTTCGTGATCTGGATAATACTATACTATATACTTAACCTGTCAGGTTAACCTATTGATTTATTTTGGTAATCAGCAAGTCTGGAGTTTTTTTATGAGTACTTATTCTGAACGATCCGTTTGTGATCAGCGAAAAGACTGTAAGTTAGAGGTCGACATTGTGGCGAAAGAGACTGGAATAAGCGCCAAGCTCATTAATGCAATTGAAAATTCAGACAAAAAACCATTCTCCTCCGTGCTGTCCTACAGAATGACTGAGAGGAAGCTTAGTGCATTTTACAAGGTAAGGTCAGGGAATACTGGAAATAAAAATAATGTTCCTGTTTTTTTAAGAACCAAAACTAATTAATTCAAGTCATGTTTAGATTCGTAAAAAATCGTTCACGGTCAGGTAGATTTAACAAGCATATCAGCAGCCGAACAAGCAAAGTAACACAAATTAATAAGCAAACATCTATAGTTGGAGATATTGAGTTCACTGGTTTTTTAGGAATAAATGGGGACGTAAAAGGAAATATTGTATCTCCTAATAAAGGAGAATCAATTATCGTTGTGTTCAAGGATGCAAAAGTTGATGGAAAAATTAAAGGTCATACAGTTGTAGTGTTTGGAAATGTTTTGGGTGATATTGAAGCCATAGACCTTACAATCGAAGATGGCTCAAATATTGTGGGAAATTGTTCCTACAGGTCAATTGAAATTCATAGGGGCTCGAAAGTAATCGGTGGGCTGTCTTTGAATGGAGAGTCCGTTGAGAGTGAAAGGCTTAGAAACTTAAATATATTTGACGGTAGCAGGAGACAAAACGATACCAATATTAAGCAAAGTATAGATTCAATTGTTGATGGCAATAATGTGGCGAAAAGCAGTTCTTAACCAGACCTATGTCCTGCTATAGAGACGATGAACCAAGGAAAAATTAACCTTATAGAAGACAGTCCGCTTAAAATTTTGGTCGTAAGCCAAAAGGGTGGGGTTGGCAAAAGTACGTTGTCAGCCAACTTCTCTGCTTATTGCGGCAACGTAAAGAAAAAGAAATCTCTTTTATTAGACTGTGATCCTCATGCCTCAGCAAGCTCATGGCTGAAGGCACTGAAACCAAAAAATGTAGATATTAAACATCATTTAGTTGATGATTTTACTGCTCAACGATGGTTTATCGGTATGAGAAATATAGTGAGAAAAAATCAATCTGATTATGAAATTTTGGTATGCGACTTAACATGGACCAAATCGATGAACAGTGAGTTCGTTGGAGAGTTCGATCTACTGATAATACCAACGAGTGTTTCTTTAATCGAAATAGAAGCAACAAGCTTATTTATTAAAGAAAATTTAAACAAAAATTCAGGCAAATTAAAGGGTAGGACCCCAGACGTTTTAATTTGCCCATCACAGGTAATAGACGAGGACCTCAAGCATAACCCATTTGATTCTAAAACCTTTGATTTTCCTTTTTTTCTACTGCCTCCGATACCAAGTGACCCTGAAGTTCGTCAACTTTTTGAAAAAGGATACGCCTTTGAGAGCGGGAAAAAAACTAAAGCTTCATTTATCAAAACGTTCAACGCTATTTTACAAGCTGGTCAACTGAAGAAAAGTAAAAACAGCGAACTCAGTAATTACAATTCAGCTGAGGTAGCCAATGTGAAATTTGATAATGGAAAAAATGGAATGAATGGAGTTGGAGAGAGACTCTCAGAAATCGAAACTTATAAAACTATAAGAAGTAAAAGTTATAAAAATAAGTTAACTGCTGAGCAAAAGATTTTGAAAGTAAAAAAAATACTCAATCAAAACAAAAAAGATAAAAGTTCATGGTTTCGAAGACTTGTCTCTTGGTAAAAATACTGGCGTTCTCCGCTTTTTTTTTCGAGTGTGCCTATGCTAGTAATTGGACAAAGATTGCCAAAGGAAGTAATTTTTCTGAATACTACGGTAATGTCTCCAAAAGTGGGAGAATCGCATCAATCGATTGCATGCGAGATTACGAGAAAAAACTGATAAAAAAAAATCAAAAATTTTTATCAAAGAAACATTCTCTAAAGTTTGATTGCGGAAGAAAAAAATTCAAGATGGTTTCAACAGAGTATTTTGAGCTAAATATGATGTCTGGTAACCTCCTACAAAAGAAGAAAGAATCAAACCAATGGAAACAAATTGATCCTAGCTCTTTAAACGAATTACTTTTT
>NYVY01000065.1 GCA_002684875.1 Pseudomonadota bacterium | reverse complement strand
ACACTGATTTTTTCCTTCAAAATACCTTTTCTCTTAATACGTTAATATTAAGAACTGTTTCTCCAGCGACTGAAATGACAGCCATCATTCTAAAAACATTGTTAAATGCTACTGTATTATCAATGATTAACAAGGTCCTACTTCTAGCATCGTTTTTTAATTAGTATTTACCCCTTTTACCGTTTCATGTAGTACAAAAAATTTTCCATAAGAAATCTCGTTGATCGAATGTGTTTAATTTTTTCTGTCCCTACATTGTTTTTACAATTAATAAATATTCAATATTCACAACACCAAAAGTACGTCTTCATAAAAACCAGTCAAAAACAATCCTTTTTCCCAAAAACCTATTAGAATTGTAGTCCGTTATAAAAAATCTTTCTAATATTTATGAAAAAAAAAATAGCAATAATTGGCTCTGGTATAGCAGGGGTAAGTCTAATAAAAGCTTTTACTGATCTAAAGGAAAAAAAGTTAAGTTCCAGTATGAAAGATGTAGAACTTGCAATAACTCTTATAGAGAAAGAAGAAAACATCTTCCAAACATATAAAAAAAATGCCTCTGGAAACCCAGTTGCTGTTATTCACTATCCAGTAACAAAAAATGCTCAGTATTTAAAACTTTGTATAATTGGTCAAAAAAAAACAAAAGAGTGGCTTTTAAACCTAGAAAGACGATACGCTACCATAATTTATAATACGCCTGGGTTAATTCATACACCAAAAAATATCCCAGAAGAGCAAAAATGGAAAGATATATTTCATAAAAATGCTTTCTACGAAAAATACTTTATTGATGAAAATTTTACAAAAACACTTTCTTCCAATTTAAGTCTTAAAATTGGACTATGGGATTCTTCTGGAATTTGGTTGAACCCAAGAAAGTTTATGTTTTTTTGTTTGAAAGATAGCTTAAAAAAAAAATCATGAGAACATTAGTGTTATTTACAAAACTGAAATAAGCGGATTAGAATGTGCAGACAAAGGAGTTTTGCTAACTGGAAAAAAAGATGGACACCCTTTTTGCATGAGTTTTGATAAGGTTATTATAGCGTCTGGATCTGGTGTCAAAGATATTTTAGATAACAGTTCCTTCTACAGAGAATCATCAGGGAAAGTTATTCTCAACGATATTCCAAAGATGGATATTAGCACTGGACAAATGACAAAAATATATCTCGACAAGAATAACTTAAAGTCTATTCCAAAATTCATTTTTTGTAAGGGAGGATACGTGACTCCTAAAATTAATAACTGTATTTACTCTGGTTCAACTTACGAGTCTACCGTCAACAATGACCCATTTATTATTAAAAATAATAATTTAATTAACCTCAAAAGAGTAGAGCAATTTTTAAAAACAAACATAGAAAAAAGATTTATAAAACATCGAAGATCGGAAAGATGTATTTCTGGTGATAGAATGCCATTAGCTGGGAGAGTAAAGTCATCAAAAACTAACGATGTATTTTTATTAACCGCACTGGGGTCTAGGGGGTTCTCATATGCCCCACTGCTTTCAGAAATAATTGCAAAAGAAATTTTTGAAGACTTTGGTTATTCATATTTACACAAAGAAGAAAGTATTTTTAACGACATACTTCGTATGGTTGTTCCTTCTAGGATCCTTTAAATATGCTATCTTTAGAGATGGTAGTCTTGTGTGCAAAAACCGTCCAAATAGGAAGCTGATGTTGAAAATTTTAGTGCCAATAAAAAAAGTTGTTGATTACAACGTACAAGTAAGGCCGACAGCTGACAACAAAGAAGTTGACATTCAAAATGTTAAAATGGGGATCAACCCCTTTGATGAGATAGCTCTAGAAGAGGCAGTACGGATAAAAGAAGCAAAAAAGGAAGTAATAATTGTAACCGTTACTGTCGGTAATAAATCAGTAGAAGATGTACTGCGCAGCTCTTTAGCTTTCGGAGCTGACCATTCTATATTAATTCTGACGGAATTAGACTTAAACCCTTTACAGGTGGCAAAAACACTCCATCAAGTTGTTATTGATGAGAGTCCAGATTTAGTACTCATGGGCAAACAAGCGATTGATGATGATTGTAATCAAACGGGTCAAATGCTTGCTGGTCTTGCTGGATGGCCTCAAGCCACTTTCATATCTAAATTAGAATTCAATGGAGATAATGTTAGTTTTGCAAGAGAAGTGGACGACGGAATTGAGAACACAGAAGCTCGGTTACCATGTGTTGTGACTGTAGACTTAAGATTGAATGAACCAAGATATATATCTTTACCAAACATAATAAAAGCTAAAAAGAAGCAAATTAAAACAATAGACCTTACAGACTTAAAAATTAACGTTGCTAGAAAAACCTTTATAAGCGAAGTAACTGAACCAGAACCTAGGGAAAAAGGTGAATTGGTAAAAACTGTTGATCAACTAATTAGTCACTTAAAAAAATCGGGAGTAAAGAATCAATGACTGCACTTGTCATAGCTGAACATAAGTTAGATAAAATCAACGATGAAACTTTGAGAGCTATTTCTGCTGCATCTAAACTCAGTGATAATGTCAATTTGCTCATCCTTGGTAACAACCTACAAAAAGTAGTATCGCATGCTAAAGCGATCGAAACGATAAAAAAAGTACTTGTTATCGAACACGAAGACTTGGCAGATTACCAAGCAGAGGTTTGGGCGGATCAAGTCACAGAGGGTCTTATTAAAACAGAAAAAATAAAATTTATTTTGATTTCTAATTCAAGCCTTGGAAAAGATCTACTACCGAGAATAGCCTCGTATCATGATTCCGAACAAATTAGTGATGTTGTAGAAATAATTGATGACCGTACCTTTTTAAGACCAATTTATGCAGGTAATCTTTTATCAAAAGTTTCTTCCAAGCAAGANCTAAATTTTTTAACAGTGAGAGCAAATANATTTGTTTTACCAAAAACAAGTCATGGNTCTGTCGTTGAAAAAAANTTACNTTTNAGTANNCCTAGAGCAAGNAAAATTATTTTNAAAAAAAATGGGAGTGTAGAAAATAATAGAATNGATATTAATTCAGCTAAGGTTGTTGTTTCAGGGGGTAGAGGTCTTGGTTCAGCTGATAATTATCAAAGGCTTCTATTACCACTTGCAACAAAATTAGAGGGAGCACTGGGAGCATCAAGAGCAGCCGTAGATCTCGGTTTTGCTCCTAATGAAAATCAAGTAGGCCAAACTGGAAAAATAGTTGCTCCAGATCTATACATAGCAGTCGGATTGTCAGGATCTGTCCAACATCTGGCTGGAATGAAAGACTCAAAAATTATCGTAGCAATAAATAAAGATCCTGAAGCACCTATATTCAAAGTAGCAACGTATGGCATGGTGGCAGATTTGTTTGACGTAATTCCAGAACTAACCGAAAAAATTGGAAAATGAATTTACAACAGCTTCGAATTATTTCAGAGGCAAGTAGACAAAGTTTTAATTTTACCTCTGTAGCAAGAGCTTTATATATATCTCAACCTGCAATTAGCAGAAGTATAAGGGAGTTAGAGGAAGAACTGGATGCAGAACTTTTTATTCGAAGAGGAAAACGTATACTAGGGTTTACAGAATTTGGGAAAAAAATACTATTACTTTCTGAGAAAATCTTAGAAAATATTAGGAAAATCAGATCATTAAAAGATGAATTTGTTGGAGAAACTGAGGGGAAATTGACTTTAGCAACAACCCACACACAAGCGCGTTATATTCTACCTGAAATAATAAAAAAATTTAAAATAGAGTCACCTAAAGTACAATTCGTTTTACATCAAAGTAGTCCTCTTGAGATAGCAGGTTTATTAGACAGTGGGGAGGCTGATATTGGAATAGCTACAGAGTCTTTGCAAGAGGACGAAAGATTTATCGCATTCCCATTTTATTCATGGTACCACGCAGTGATAGCACCTCTGGGCCATGAATTATTAAGTAATACAAATATAACCATTGAAGCAATTAGTAAGTATCCAATCGTGACATATCACAAGGGGTTTACTGGTAGGAGTAAAATTGATCGGCTTTTTAGAGAGAAGAAGCTACCACAAAAAATTGTTCTTGAAGCTCTTGATGCAGATGTAATTAAAGCTTACGTTGCCCAGAATTTGGGGATAGGAATTATAGCTTCTATGGCATATGATTCGATAATTGACAAAAATTTAGCTTTCATTGAAGGAAATAGTATGTTCGCGAAAAATACTACTTATCTAGCTTTCAGAAAGGGTCAGTTCCTAAAGGGATTCGTCGCTAAGTTTGCTTGTCTTTGTATTAAGGACCTTACGTTAAAAGAATTAAATAAAAGCTTATCAATTTAATATAAATGAGACTTTATGAATATTACTGAATTAAAATCCATGAAGGAAAAAAAAGAAAAAATTGCAGTGCTTACCTGTTACGACAGTACTTTCGCTTGTGTTTTAGAAAGCTGTAACATTGATTGTATTTTAGTTGGTGACTCTCTAGGAATGGTTATAAAGGGAGATAGAACCACGTTAACGGTGACATTGGAAGAAATGATATACCATTTAAGGTCTGTTTGTAGGAATACCAAAAAAACATTCGTCATTGTAGATATGCCTTTCTCAACGTTTCAACAAAACCCACAAGAAACCTTCAAAAATGCTGCAAAGTTAATGGAAAATGGAGCTCACATGATTAAGGTTGAGGGTGGAAGTTGGCTTTTAGAAACTGTAGATTTTCTCTCTACGCGGGGTATTCCAATTTGTACACATATCGGAATGCTTCCACAAGCAATACACAAAATAGGTAACTATAAAAAATTTGGAAAAACTGTTGACGAATATGACAGGCTTATTCAAACATCTGTTGATTTTGAAAACGCAGGTTCAGAATTAATCGTACTAGAACTAGTAGAGGAATCGCTTTCTGATAAAATTACGAATCTTTTAAAAATACCAACTATTGGTATCGGTTCTGGAACGAATGTCGACGGTCAAGTTCTAGTGCTTTACGATATTCTGGGAATAGGTAATCATCCACGCTTTGCTAAGGATTTTCTCATTGACTCCTCTTCCATAAAGGAATCAGTGGAAAACTTTATAAAGTCCGTAAAAAATAATACTTATCCATAAATAGTTTTACTTTTTTAAAAAGGATAGAGTCGCAGATACCAATATAAGAGCACCGCCGATATACTCATTGAAACTAAGAAACGACTTATCGATCAAAGAGGTTGATATCATTGCAACAAAAACCTCTACTAACAGAAGTGTTGATGTAACATTTACTGGTAATTTTGAAGCCCCAAGCTGCAAAAAAAAATTTGCCAAACCAAGAGTAAAAGTAAAAGTAATAAAAACTAAAAAAAAATTCTCTAGAGGGTAATCATTAAGCGACCAATCTTGTAAAAATTTTGTAATAAACGAAAGTTCAGGCGAAGAAACAATAAAATTAAAAAAAAGAAAAATAGCCGATACGACAAAAGTACCAAAGAATATCGAAAAGGTTTTTGTTAACGAGTCAAGATTAGCACTCCTCCGCAGAAGAACATTGCCAAGTGCAAAACAAATTCCTCCGAGTATTGCTAAATAATCAGCTAGGCCTATCCCTGAAAAGAAATCTATCGCCCAGCTCTCACCATTAATATTTTCATAGACAAGTATGAGAAATGTACCTGATATTGCCAGGAAAAGACGAAAAGCAGAAAAACAATTGACTTTTTCTTTAATTAAAAAAAATGCAATGACAGACGACCAGACTGGCATTAAATAAAAAAGAAAAACAATTCGTAAGACTTCTCCAACCGTTATCGCCCAATTAAATAAAAGATTCGTTGCACCATAAGCCAGTCCCAAGAATAAAATTTCTTTTGATAAAAAAAAATTTAAAAAATATTTCTTTTTTAAAAAAAAAAATAATAGTACTAAAATAAAGTATGCAAGAAAAGTTAAAACAACTGGATGGACGCTTTGCTGACTAAACCAATGCAACGGTATCCAAACGAGTCCCCAAAATAAAGCATTAATAATGACATATAACTTGGCCATTAATTAGTTAGCCTGTATTCCTTATCCCTGTTGCTATACCGTTAATAGTAAGGTGAATTCCAGTTTTCACCCTTTCATTAGTTTCTCCGCTTCTCCATCGTCTTATAAGTTCAACCTGCAAATGATTAAGGGGATCCAAGTATGGGAATCTCATTTTTACAGATTCGGCTAACTCTGGGTTTGATGATAAATGTTCTCTTGAACCAGTAATAAATTCTATAGCCCCCCTTGTTTTTAACCATTCTTCTTTGATTTTGGCGAATACTTTCCTAGAAGTTTTAGGATCAGGGCAAAGCCTAGCATACCTTCGAGCGATACCTATATCCGCTTTTGCCATTACCATGTCAATATTAGAAATTAATGCTTGAAAAAACTGCCATTCTCTAGCCATTTCTAATAACAAGCCTCTATTTCTCTCGACAGACTCTAGAGCGAAGTTTTCTAAAGCAGTTCCAAACCCAAACCATCCAGGAAGAGCTAAACGACTTTGACCCCACGAAAAGCTCCAAGGTATCGCTCTAAGATTTTCAATTTTCATTTTTTCAGCAGTTGAATTTGGTCTGGATGCAGGCCTAGAGCCGATATTGAGAAGTGCAATTTCAGCAATAGGAGTGCTCGAAAAAAAATACTCCGCAAAACCTTCCATCTCATACACTGTTTTTTTATAAGCTTCCCACCCAAACTGAGAAATTTTTTCAGCAGCGCTAAGATAATCTTCTGGAATATTTTCATTTTCAGGAATTAAAGTTGCCTCTAAAGTAGCAGCTACTAAAGTTTCAAGACTTCTTCGACCAATCTCTGGAGTATTATATTTATTGGAAATAATTTCTCCTTGTTCGGTAAGTCGAATCTGACCCCTAACAGTGTTAGGTGGTTGAGCCAGAATTGCTCGATAGCTAGGTCCTCCACCTCGACCAACTGTGCCTCCTCTTCCGTGAAATAAACGTAAAGTAACTCCCTTCACGCCCTGAAAAAGGTTTACTAAATTAATCGATGCTTTATACACTTCCCAATTTGAAGTGAAAACTCCACCATCCTTGTTGCTATCCGAATAGCCCAACATTATATCTTGCAGCCCACCTGAATGCTGCATCAAATCTGAAATTCCTTCTAACGAGTAAAAATTCTCCATTATTGAATTTGATTTCCGAAGATCCTCTATCGTCTCAAATAAAGGTACTATTACTACCCCTAGTCTTGCGTTATCTCCTATGGATCCCTGCATCAGGCCACTCTCTTTTTGAATGAGTGCTACTTCAAGAAGATCACTCACAGTTTCAGTATGACTGATAATGTAATACTTTATGACCTCTGGACCAAAACTATCGATTAACTTTTTAGCTTTTTCAAAAATTCTTAATTCCTTTAAACATAGGTCCGAATAGTCAAAATTAGGTGAAATTAGTCGTTTATCGCTTTTGAGAAATTGCAGTAAAATACTCTGTTTTTCTTCCTCGCTTAATTCAATGTAATTTTGACATTCCTTCGCCCCAATCAACAACTCATTAACAACTAACTCGTGTATGTCCGAGCTTTGCCTAAGATCAACTGTAGCCAAATGAAAACCGAAAACATTAACCGACCTTATCAATGCAGACAACCGATTTCCAGCTAGTCTTTCCCCTTTATTTTCTCGAAGAGAGGTCTCAACAACGGACAGATCGCTTGAAAACTCCCCAGGGTTGTTATACGGAATAGAAGGAGGCAAAGCATGGGAGCGAGCATGAGCGCCTGTTAGCTTTACTAAAGTTGCAG
>NYVY01000064.1 GCA_002684875.1 Pseudomonadota bacterium | reverse complement strand
AATACCCAATGCAATCGATGGGCGCCCCTTGTATCTAGCAACTCTCCTTTCATCTTCAGGACCTAACTCAACAATTGCTATGTCTTTGATTCTGACAAACCCGCCATTGCTTTTAGTCTCAAGGATGATATTTTCAAATTCTTTTGGTTCAGTTAAATTGGTCATCGCTATAACTGATAGTTCTCTTCCTCTTGTTTCAATTCTTCCTGCTGGGACCTCTAAATTCTGTTCCTGTACGGCTCTTTCAACGTCTTGTACTGTTAGACCATGAGCAGCCAATTTATACGTATCTAACCAAATTCTCATAGAATATTTTCTGTCCCCGTAAATCCGAACATCTGCGGCGCCAGGTAGAGATTGTAGTCTTGGTTTAATAACGTTTTGTGCAATGAAACTCAAGTCCATTAGTGGCACTTCATCGCTTGTAAGAGTCATCCAAATTATGGGGGATGCGTCAGATTCAACTTTTGAAATTCTAGGTGGTTTTGCCTCAATTGGGAGCCGATTTAGCACCCTTGATACTCTTCCCCTAACATCCGATGCAGCATCGTCAGGGTCTCTATAAGTGCGGAATCTCACGGTGATATTCGACCTACCTTGTCGAGAAACTGAGGACAATGTTTTTATTCCCTCAATACCAGCAATGGAATCTTCTAAAGGCTTTGTAATCTGCGACTCAATTATATCTGGCGCGGCCCCTTTATAATCAGTTCTAACACTAACAACAGGTTCATCGATTTTTGGATATTCTCTTATAGATAAATCAAAAATTGATACACCACCGACAAACATTATCAAAAAAGAAGTGACCAACGTAAAAACAGGTCTCTTAATAAAAAAAATTGAAATCTTCATTTAATAGTTTGCTGATAGATGGTCTTTTACTGCAATACTTTTACTAGTTGGCCAGTTTTTCGCAGTTTTAACTGACCTTTAGTCACAACACTATCTCCAACCTTTAAACCATCCGTTACTTCAATATGCTTCTCTAATCTGACGCCCGTCTTAATTAAAATCTTCTCAACTTTGGCATTAGTAACTTTCCAAACATATTTACGGGACTGTTCGGAAAACACAGCCTCTTCAGGTATAACTAAACCTCTAACTCGTTTTTTCAAAACTATCTCTACTTTTCCAAACATACCCGAACGAAGTAAGTAATCGAAATTTTTCACAAAACTTCTCACTGTAAGGTAACGGCCATCTTGGTCTACCCTTATATCTAGAACATCAATTTTCGCTACAATTGGTATATTTCTTACTTCTGTAAAAATTTTTATTTCTTCTCCCACAACTAAATAATTAACGTACCTTTCTGGAACCTTAAAATCAAACTTTAAAGTTTTTAAGTCCTCAAGCAGCAAAATATTTTCTCCTACCTCAATAAAATCGCCAATACTTACATTTTTCAAACCAATGACCCCGTTGAATGGGGACTTCACAGTAAAAAGTTTAAGTTTGGCCTCACTCAGCATCTTTTTTGCGCCTGCTACTCCAAGGGCAGCCCTCGTATCCTCTAACGATCCAGTACTTAAAAAATCCTTTTCGTTTAGTGTTTTAGCCCTTAAGAAATTTTGTTCAGCTAAAATAAATTCCGCTTCAGCCTGTAAAAATTCAGCCAGGGGAATCTCACTGTCAAGCTCTAATAGTTTGTCTCCTTTTTTTACCCTTTTCCCATCAGTAAAATTTATAGAAATAATTTTTCCAGCCACCTCTGGTCTTACAAAAACCGATTCATTAGCCTTAAATTCTCCTGTCAAACTCAATTTTTCTTTAATTTCCATTTCTCTGACTAAACCAAGTTCAACTGGCACTTTTGGTTTTTGCTGGAGTGTTTTTTTTACACTACTATTTTTGCTCGAATAATCAAACCCAAAAAAGAAAATAAAGCTCCCAATAATTGATACACACAGAATTACCAAAAACCAAAATAACCGTAACTTAATCATTTTTGAGAACAAGAGGCTACTCCTCGATTTGCGAGATGATCTGCCCTTTCATTACCCAGGTTTCCTGAATGGCCTTTTACCCAGTTCCATTTAATGGACTTGTTTTCAACTAGGTGAGTTAGTGATAACCATAGATCTTGGTTTGCAACATCTTTTTTAGATGCTGTCTTCCACCCATTTTTTTCCCAATTTTTTATCCAAAGTGTGATTCCGTTTTTAACATACTTGGAGTCTGTGTAAATATTAATATTTTCGATTCCTTGTATTGCTTCCAACCCCTTAATGACAGCTAGTAACTCCATTCTATTATTGGTCGTGAAAACTTCACCTCCGAACATCTCATTAGTCGGGCCACCAGATTGTATCATTACAACTCCCCACCCCCCTGGGCCAGGGTTGCCTTTACAAGCTCCATCAGTAAATAATTTAACTTCTGAGTTATTCAACCTTGTTTTCCAAAGAAGAAGAAACTGATGGAATTGATTTTTTCCTAAACTTAGGATCCCTATTCCATGGCTTAGTCTTTACTAAATTCATCCCTACAGTCCTTTTTATACTAGTCAGACAGTAAACCGCTCCTGATGTTGGCCACCACCTCTTTCCTACAGTCTGCACCCAACTGAATTTATCTTTCCATTTTGATGAGTTTACAGCTGGATAAAATGCAAGAAACTGTCCTCCTACAATTTCTAACTCCAACAACTTACACCAATCTTTTAAACGTGCTAAAGCTACCCAGTTATCAGAATTTGGCGGGAGATTGACGTTACCAAAATATCGGTTCATTGCCCAAACCCCAAAAGGATTAAAACTACAAATTACGAGTCTTCCCTCTGAAATAAGCACTCGCTCAGCTTCACGTAAAACCGCATGCGGATCATCAACGCTCTCTAAAACATGAATCAAAACAAGAAGGTCTAAGCTCCTCGTAGCTATAGGTAACTCTGCCGGAGAGACCATAAAAACATCACTATCCGATTGAATTTCCGCTTCACTTGTAGCAAAACTAAATTTATACTTAGCAGATATTCTATTTTTATTTAATGCATCAAAATTATAAGGGCATATTTGTACTGCGTTGTATCCAAATACATCTTCCAAATTTCTGTCGAACCAATCTTTTTCTTCAGTCATTAACTTTTGCCCAACTGGAGACTTTAGGTAGGTTGTCCAACTATTTTTTTCGGTGTTCATTCTAATAAAAGTATATAACGTTAAAAAAAAGGATAGCATGATTCATAAATTTAATGCCTTCTCTGACAACTACATCTGGGGAATTCAAAACGAGAACACATTTATCGTCGTAGACCCAGGAGAGTCAGTGAGAATAAGAGAATTCATCAAAAATTCTTCTGATGTGAAAAGTTTAGCGTGTATTTTAATCACTCACAACCACCATGATCACGTTGGGGGTATCAGTGAACTTCTACCTTTTATGACCGAAAATACTGGGATTTCGGTCAAACTTAATGGTAGAAATTTGACATCTCCTCCCTACATATTTGGACCTCCGAATTGTGAGGAGTTTGGCGTAAATAATTTTGTCAAGGAAGGTGATATGTTAGAGGTAAATGATTTGTGTATCAAAGTTATGGACATATCAGGCCATACGAAAGAGCATGTAGGCTACTATACGCACAGCGATTCAATTGCTTGCTCGCAACCGATATTTTTTTGTGGAGATACGCTTTTTGGTGGTGGATGCGGAAGAGTATTGGGTGGATGTATTAAGTCTTTGTACAATGCTATCCAGAAAATCTCTTTACTTCCAAAAGAAACTCAGATTTACTGTGCTCACGAGTATACTGAGGCAAATCTCAAGTTTGCTACTGAATTATATCCGAATGATGATAGAATTATGGAACGTTATTTTATGGTGTCCAAAGAGAGAAAAAAAAATGAATCAACAATTCCCACTCTTCTTTCTAATGAACTCGCAACAAACCCTTTCTTAAAATGCTCATCTTTTACCGAATTTAGACGCATCAGGGAATTAAAAGACTGTTGGAAGGGATAATGATAAAAATACTTAAAAATGGGGGGTTGTCACTAGCAATTCTCTTAGTCGTAGCTAGCTGTTCTTCCACGAAGGTATTTGAAGTCCGGAATTCTTCTCAAGGAGATAACTCTGATATAAATCGAGGTAACACACAGAAAGGCTCTTATCCTTCTAACACTGGAGATTTGAGCGCCATTAATCCAAAATCTGACAGCGGGGACATAGACGATAAAAACAGATATAAGCAAAAAAACGTATTTGATGCTATTAAGGCTGGCTTTTCAATGCCTAAAATTCCTAGAAAAAAAATTCGTCGACAAATCAAATTATTTACTAAAAACCCAGAATACTTAAACAGGATGTTTGAAAGAAGTCGAAGGTACATTTTCTACGTCCATAGTGAGGTTAGCAAACGAAAATTACCTGCTGAACTGACTCTCTTGCCGTTTGTTGAAAGCGCTTACAACCCTCATGCCACTTCAAGGGCTAAAGCTGCAGGTTTATGGCAATTTATTCCTGCAACAGGGGTTAGGTATGGCTTGACTCAAAACTGGTGGTCTGATGAGAGGAGAAGCGTTCAGAAAGCAACTCAAAGCGCTTTAGACTACCTCGAATATTTACATAAGTTGAAAAATAACGACTGGTTTCTTGCCTTAGCATCATATAACTGGGGAGAAAGGTCTGTTAGAAGAGCTATAGAACGAAACAAACGTGCGAAGCGAAAAACTGATTATTTGAGTTTAAGAATGCCCAGGGAGACCCGTAACTATATCCCCAAATTATTAGCCATGAGAGAAATAATCATCAATCCAGAAAAATACAACGTTNNACTGCCTTTTATTCCAAACNAACCCTATTTCTCTAGTATAGAAATGGAACAATCGATCGANCTTGCTAAAGTTTCAGACTTANCNGAGGTTGATGTTAGCGAATTAAAATCACTAAACGCAAATTTACTAAGGCCAATTTTTAATAAAAAGCATGCTTCAAATATTTTATTACCCTCTTATAACAGTATTATTTTTAAAAAGAACTATAAAAATTTTCTTAAGCGTCGAGAACCCACTGTGGAATGGGGGGCTGTAAGATTAAAAAAAACAAGCTCAATCTCTGAAATAGCTAAAACTTTCGGGGTAGACGAAGGTGAGCTATCAGAGGCTAACGGCATCAGGTCCTCTAAAATAAAATTGAGGAAAGGTTCTACTTTTATTATCAAAGTAAAAAACAATGCATTAGATAATACTCAGCGAATTGAATCTTTCAAAAGAGCAAACTTAAAGTTTTTATATCCTGACAAAATATTTCATAAGGTCAAAAGGGGAGATACGTTGTCAACGATTGCAAGAAAATACAGAACAACTGTAAAAACCCTCAAACGTTTAAATAATATAAGAGGAACTCTAATTAGAACTGGACAACAAATTCGGGTGCGAAGTTCATCCCCCGAGAATCAAAAAATCAAACCAAATGTTCACAAAGTTCGCCGAGGAGAATCGCTTTATAAAATCGCTAAGAGATATAAAACAACGGTCGCTGAATTAAAACGAATAAACAAATTGAGAAATGACCTAATTATTGCAGGCACAAGACTTATAGTTCGTTAATAAATAATGGGGCACTAACAAATCCATATCAATGGGGACCTCCGTTATTACCTCATCAGAAAATAAAGATTGTGCCGAACCCTACCTAGCTGCCTGCATAGTTAACATGCGGAGATCGCGAGAATATTCTTTAAGAACTTCCACCCCGCTTTTCTCTACCTCTTTGCACCAATTTTGAAGAGCCAAAACAATTTGCTCGACAGATCTAGTTCTCTGCTGCTGCCAGATTTTTTCGAAATCATCTCGCAGAGAGGATATTACCCCAATTTTAACTTTAAGAGCCTCTCTTTTTTCTCCATCCGAAGAAAGGTGGGTTTTCTTGGCCTCCTTATTGTATTTTACTGTCAGCTTTTGTACTGATGTATGGAGCTTTTGGAATAACTCGTATTTTGAGGCAATAATTGCCTCGACGGTTTCTGCATCAATAATGTTTTTTTCTGGATCTATCACGGCGCTACGAGGCGTTTGTCTGGCTTCCGCCAGGGACAAACATTCTAACACCCTAATGTAAAACCAACCAATATCAAACTCATACCATTTGCTTGATAGTTTAGGGCTTGTAGCATTAGAGTGATGATTATTGTGCAGTTCTTCGCCTCCTATCAAAATTCCCCATGGAAAAATATTTCTACTCTCATCGGGCGTCTTAAAGTTCCGATAACCTACAAAATGTCCGACTCCGTTGATGACGCCCGCTGCGAAAAAAGGAATCCACATCATTTGAATTGCCCAAACTCCTATTCCTATAACACCAAACAAACAGAAATTTAGTATCAACATAGACGAAACGCCATAAATTGAATTCTTACTGTAAACATTTTTTTCAAGCCAGTCATCGGGTGTCCAATGACCGTATTTCTCGATGGATTCTTTATCGCTAGCAGATTTTTTGTAAAGCTCTGTTCCATGCCAGAGAACCTTACCAATCCCGTTAACCTTTGGACTATGAGGATCGCCAAAGGTCTCGCATTTAGCGTGGTGTTTCCTGTGGATAGCGGCCCATTCTTTTGTGACCATTCCCGTGGTCAGCCAAAGCCATAGCCTAAAAAAATGGGATACTATNGGATGNAGCTTTAAAGACCTGTGGGCCTGNCAACGGTGAAGGTAAACTGTAACNNCGACTATCGTTACATGNGTAACAATCAGCAGAAANAGNCCNATTTCNANAAGACTGAAACCAGTCAACCCAAACGATAAAAACGAAGTAATAGTCATATTATAACGCCATAAATAAAGTGCTAATTATACCCAGAAAAAAGGCCGATGTTATGTTTTTTTCTTTACTTTAGCACTTCTTAGTTAAGTTAATAAAATAAAACCCATATTTTGAAATACGGGGGTCAAAAAGAGTAACCCCCCCCAATTTGTCTATAAAAACACTCTCTTTTAGCTCCTCCAACAAATTTTTTACGTAGCTATTATCCAAAGGCTGAACAAAAAACTCAGTGTTACTCTTTAAAAAATTTTCTATGACTCGTTCATTTTCATCTTTAAACAAGCTGCAAGTGGCATACATTAGAGTTCCACCTTGTGAACATAAATACGAAGCCTTTTCGAGTATCTCCCCTTGCCGTTTCGTTAATTCCTTTAACAACATATTACTTACTTTCCACTTTAGATGCGGGTTGTGCCTAAATGTTCCCGAACATGTGCATGGAGCATCTACTAAAACTTTGCTGGCTTTTAAATGAAAGCCATTCAACCTTTTATCATTCAACCCCGATAACAGAACTGGATAAATATTTTTTAAGCCGCTTCTTGCCAGTCTAATCTTTAATTTATCAATTTTGTTTTTCGAAATATCGAAACTATAAACTACTCCTGTGTTTCTCATTAAGGACCCTATTGCTAAAGACTTTCCACCCGCGCCAGCGCAAAAGTCTACAATAGTACTGTGTTTTTTCACGTTTAACGCTTTCACAATAAGCTGGCTACCGAAATCTTGAATTTCGAACTCCCCACTTTTGAAAAGTGAAAGCTCGGAAATTTTTTTTTCTGTTCGAACGTAAATACAATCTGGAATATTATTTGAACTTGAACATTCGATCCCTTTTTCTCTTAACTTTTTAATTAATGTTGGGCACTTGATTTTAATGCTGTTAGCTCTTAAACAGATATAATTAGGTCTAAATGAATCGTCTAACAGTTGCAACGTCCGTTTTAACCCATCATTTAATAAAAAATAACTTACAATCCACTTAGGGTAGCTTTTACTAAAAGAAAGACTTTTAGTAGTCTGTAGAGGTGAATTTTCTATTTTTTTTAATTGCAAGTCTTGTTTTACAATGTTCGCATTACGGGAAAATAGACTTAAATCTGCAGATAAGGTGCGAAAAACAGTTAATTCTAGTACACCCCTAATAACAGTCTCGCAACCTAAACCTTTCAGGTCTGGAGATACAGCAAGAAAAAGCGCTTTTTTGTTTCGCAAGAGAAAAAAAATCAAGCCTGCAACTATCTTTCTGTAAGTTTTTCCAGGTCTTTTTTTTGAAAAGTAATCTCTCAGTAGACCAGAAGGTTCATTGCCATCAACCAAAACTTGTAAAGCCAATTTTGTAAGTCTACCTGTTTGAATATCAACTACGATATTTTTTATTTCACGAGGAAAAACCACAGTCACTGAAGTCATAACTTTCCTTAAAATCCGCTTTGTACCAAGAATCGTTCAAATGATTGGATATAGTCCACTTATCGTCGACCAACCTTACCTTCCCACTAAGTACGGCCCCCACAGCCATAGGAAAAATCATGTGTTCTATTTTCAAAACTCTTATCCCTAACGATTCTGGATTGTCATTGGATCGGATATTCAACTTGCCTTGGCAAATTATAGGGCCTGAGTCTATCGGGCCTCTAACACTATGGACTGAGGCTCCGTGAACGGTCTCTTTTGACTCTAAAGCTCTTTTGTGAGTGTTTAAACCAGGAAACTTCGGAAGTAACGAAGGATGAATGTTTACCATTATATGAAACAAATCATGAAAGAATTGCTCCTTTAGAATTGCCATAAAACCAGCAAGTACTATTAAATCTGGATTTACTTCCTTAATACTCTCACTTAGACGATATTGAAACTCAACTGGCTTGTAGTCCTCTTTATTTACGACTTTATTTCGAACTCCCATTTTTTCAGCGTTAACTGTCGCTTCACATTTCTTATCAGCTATTACACCTAAAACTTCGATAGGCCACTCAAAAGCTCGGCATGTCTTTATAATAGATAACATGTTTGAACCTCTTCCAGACACCAATATAAGAATTTTTTTAACTTTTAGCTCCTTTACTTAAATTTAACAAGCATTATGATTATAAATTCAATTAAGTATGGAAATTTAAAAAAATCAGACGAAAAAAACCGAATTTTAACAATTGGTAATTTTGACGGTGTGCACCAGGGCCATAAAAAGCTTCTTGAATATTGCGTAAACCGAGCAGCAAAGTTGAATATTGTAAGCAGTGTGATTACTTTCTGCCCACACCCTAGGATTTTTTTTCAATTAGATCCAAAACAAGAATGCATACAGACTATACGAGATAAATGTGAGGAAATATTTAAGACTGGTATCCAACAAATAATATTAGCTCGATTTAATTCCAGTCTATCCAATACTTCAGCTACAGAATTCGTTTCAAAACAACTTGTTCATAACTTAAATATGGTCGAATTGGTAGTAGGAGAAGACTTTCAATTCGGAAAAAACCGAGAGGGAAATATAAGGTTATTAAAAAAGTTAGGGACAAAATATGACTTCACAACTACAACCATTTCTAACGAGAAATACAAAACATCAAAGATTTCCAGTAGTCTTTTAAGAGAAGTTTCCAGAGAGGGTGATTTTGACAGCGTGAAATACCTAAGAAACTCAAACCTTAAGGTTAGTGGTCATGTTTGCCACGGTAAGAAATTGGGGAGGCAACTTGATTATCCAACGATTAATATAAAAATTCCTAATGAGTTTTGTTTTTCTGGTGTTTTTGTTGTAAAAACTTTTTCACGAAGTGAGTTTTGCAACCTCAATGGCAACTACGGTATTGCAAATATAGGAACTCGCCCAACAGTGGAGAACTGTGGGAGAAAGTTGCTTGAAGTTTATGTGCTAGACTGGTCTGGAAATGCTTATGGAGCTATGGTTACCGTCGAAATAATAAAAAAAATAAGTGACGAAGAAAATCTAAATAATCTAGTGGAATTAAAAGACAAAATTAAAAAAGATGAATGCCTCGCGCGAGAATTTATAAGAGTAAATCATGAAAAAAGAAGTAAAATCAAAAAATTTCAGTAAAACTTTAAATCTGCCTCTGTCTAAGTTTCCAATGAGAGGAAACTTAGCGCAAAGGGAGCCCTCATGGATACAAACGTGGCAAAAAGAAGGTTTATATCAAAAAATAAGAGAGGATTGTAGAGGAAGGCCAAAATTTGTGTTGCATGATGGACCACCATATGCAAACGGGGATATACACATCGGTCATGCCGTTAACAAAATATTGAAAGATATAATCGTTAAACATAAAACATTATCAGGTTATGATGCACCATATGTTCCTGGATGGGATTGCCATGGAATGCCAATTGAAATTCAAATTGAAAAAAAGTACGGGAAAGATTTACCTCCACTAAAAATTCTTGAACTCTCGAGGCAATATGCTGAAAAACAGGTAATAGGACAGATGTCAGATTTTCAAAGGTTAGGAGTTCTTGGAGATTGGGAAAAACCATATCTAAGTATGGAAAAGGGGTTCGAGGCTTCCGAAATTAGAGCCTTAGAGAAGATATATAAAAAAGATTTAATGTACAGAGGAATAAAACCAGTAAATTGGTGCTTCGATTGTAAATCAGCATTAGCTGAGGCTGAAATTGAATATATTGATAAAATAACTTCTGCTGTTTTAGTTTACTTTCCATACAGTGGTCGTTCTTTCGAAGAATTAAAAAGAATATTTTCTGTAAATAGTCTTCCCGATAACGGCGGTGTAGTAATTTGGACTACTACGCCTTGGACAATTCCATCAAATCAAGCCTTAAATGTGAACCCCACAGCTCAATACAGCTTGTATTCAACCAAACAAAATAAGTTCAATGTTGATTGGCTAATCTTGGCTAAAGATCTCGATTCAAGTATTAAAACCAAATTAGACTTTATTGATAATGAGCTGGGTTTTACAGAAGGAAAAAAATTAGAAAGTTTGTATTTTTCCCATCCTTTACAATCTCTCGGCGGATCCCTCGAAAGAGAATCCCCAATCATTACAGGCGACTATGTTGACATATCTGCAGGCACAGGAGTTGTCCATTGTGCCCCATCACATGGTATGGATGATTTCATATCTTTTAAGGAAGCTGGTTTCAGCCATGCCGACATAAAAAATTTAGTGAGAGAAGATGGTACCTATGAAGAAAATTTAGAATATTTTGGTGGTCTGCACATTTGGAAAGCAAATGAACAAATTATTTCAACTCTTAAAGACTTTAATTGTTTAATTGGTGTTGAGTCTTTGAAACATAGCACAATGCATTGTTGGCGCCACAAAACACCCACTATTTACAGGGCAACCAATCAATGGTTTATCGCAATGGACAGAACTATAAATAAAAACGGTACATTAAGAGAGGTGGCGTTGAGGGAGATCGAGCAAACTAAATTTTTTCCAAAATGGGGTGAAAGCAGATTAAAATCTATGATTGAAAAAAGACCCGATTGGACGATATCTAGGCAACGAAATTGGGGAGTGCCTATTCCATTTCTTTATAAAAAAGTGAGAACTGGGAAAACCGAAGAAATTATTCCGTATTTTGAAGAAACTGCTAAATTGGTTGAAAAACTTGGAATTGAAGCATGGCACAAGGAGCCCTTAAAAAGCGAAAATTCTGGATCGGGCAGTTTAAAAAAAAGTGCTGATACGTTAGATGTATGGTTTGACTCAGGTACAACCCATTTTTCCGTGCTAACTGGAGATAGGTCTGAAGAACTTTCGTTTCCAGCCGATTTGTATTTAGAAGGCAGTGATCAACATAGAGGTTGGTTTCACTCATCTCTTCTTACTTCCTGTATGATTCACGGAAAAGCGCCGTACAAAGCGTTACTCACTCATGGGTTTGTAGTTGACGGGTCTGGGAAAAAAATGTCCAAGTCTCAAGGAAATATTATTAAGCCTCAAGAGATATGCAATAAATTCGGTGCAGATATTTTAAGATTATGGGTTGCTTCCACGGACTATTCAGGAGAACTAAATATATCAGAAACTATTCTGAAAAGAATTGTTGAATCNTACCGAAGAATACGAAATACACTTACATTTTTAATTGGAAANCTGCANGACTACAATTNTAAAAATTCCTCTAATATAAAACTTCAACCGATTGATGAGTACATACTATGCTCACTCANTGATGTCCAGAAAGANGTAATCTTACATTATGAAAAATACCAATTNCATCATGCTATCGCCAGCATAGTTAACTTTTGTAGTGATGATCTCAGTTCTTTTTATCTTGATATTCAAAAAGACTGTCTGTATGCCTCAATGAAAACGAGTCCACAGCGTCTATCATCCCAATATGCAATTTGGAATATATTACATAGTTTAATTAAACTTATAACGCCAGTGCTCTCTTTTACTGCTTACGAAGCATGGGTTTCCGTTTCAGAAAAAAACGAGGAAAACAAAGAAAAATTATTTACTCAGCCATTCCACAAAATTGAAGAAATAGAAAAACACGATGAACTCATAAATAACTGGGAATGGTTTAAAAGTTTCAGAGATGATGTTTTGAAGCTCATCGAGGATGAGAGAGCTAGAGGTAACATTGGCTCTTCTCTTGAAGCTACAGTAAATATTTCAGCAAGTGTTGGTGTTATCACTAAATTAAAATCGCTCAATATGAAACTTTCTGATTTGTTTATTACATCAGATGTAAACTTCACTGAAACCAAAGGAGAAAGTATAATAACCATCAGCAAATCAGAGAATATTAAATGTGAACGATGTTGGAAACGATGCAAAACTGTATTTAAAATAAAAGATAGTGATCTTTGCTCGAGGTGTAGAAATGTTTTGGAAGAACTTAAAGCGTTATAAATTGGTTAAGAAAAGACTACATTTTTCTCTTTTAATCATTGCCATAGTTTTACTGGACCAGACCACAAAACTCATCGCTACTTCTTATTTGCCTTACTCACAAACTATTCAAATACTTCCAAGCTTTAATTTCTTCCTTATCTTTAATGCTGGAGCTGCCTTTAGCATTTTGGATGATGGGTTTTTCTGGCAGCGATTGCTACTTATAGGTGTCCCCTTCGCAGCTCTTTTTTTTTTCTTTCATTTAATATTTTTGTCAGATCAATCAAACTATTTTAAAATTTCAATTTGTTTCATCACGGGCGGGGCAATCGGTAATCTTATAGATAGAGTTTTTTCTGGATACGTAGTGGATTTTATCGACCTATACGTAACAATTTATCACTGGCCAACTTTTAATATTGCTGATGCTTTTATTACCATTGGAGCATCAGTTTTAGTTATAGTTGAACTTAGAAGTTATTTCAGGGAAATAATGAAAGAAAAAAAATGAAAGTACTTGTTGGTATTACAGGTGGTATTGCTTCATATAAAAGCTGTGAATTAATTAGATTGCTTAAGAAAGCAAATCATGAGGTAACGGTTTGCCTGACAGATAGCGCCAGAGACTTCATAACTCCACTGACACTAGAAACTCTATCAAAAAATAAAATTCTTGGAAACAGTCATCTTGATTCAAATTCGGAAATTAATCATATTAAAGCATCTAGAGCAGTAGATTTAATTGTTGTTGCACCTGCAACTGCCAATTTTATTGCTAAGTTAACTCATGGTATTTGCGACGACCTGTTGACAAATATCTGTGCTGCAAGAAAAGCTAAATTGTTAATTGCTCCTGCAATGAATAAGGAGATGTGGAAAAATCCGTCAAACCTTAGAAACATTGATCTTTTAATAAAAGATGGGATTTCAATTATCGGTCCCGAAAAAGGTATACAAGCGTGCGGTGATGATGGCATAGGCAGAATGGTATCTCCAACGAATATATATACAAAAATAATGGAGTCCATAAGAAAACAAAGTACATACTTCTCTAAAAAAAAAATCATCGTCAGTGCAGGGCCTACCATTGAAAAAATTGATCCTGTCCGTGCGATCACAAATTTTTCAACTGGAAGAATGGGCTATACCTTAGCGAAGCACTTTGCAGAAGAAGGTGCAGATGTGACACTCGTTTCTGGACCTGTGAACTTACTAAAACCAGAAAATACAAGGCTCATTAAGGTAGAATCTGCTGTGGAAATGCATCTAGAGATTCGTAATATCTGTAAAGCCGTGAAATACGACTATTTCGTTAGTACTGCTGCTGTTGCGGACTGGAGACCTAGTAGTGTCAATTCTAGTAAGATGAAAAAGAAAGAGTCGTCATTGGCAGAAATAGACTGGGTTCTAAACCCTGATATTGTAAAAGAGATAGGAAATCTCCCAAAAGAAATCAAGCCATTCATAGTTGGCTTTGCTGCTGAAACCAGCAACCCAACTCAGATTCTAAAGTTATTAAAAGACAAACGGGAAGAAAAAAAAATAGATTTATTAATAGCAAACAAGGTTCCCGAATCTTTCGGAGACAACTGTTCCGAAGTGTTAATGATTTGCAAAAACGATTCAATAAAAAAAATAGTTGGTAATAAAGAAACAATTTCAAGAGAGATCTTGAGTCATCTGAAAAAGGTATAAGTCCATGCGGGTAAAAATTAAAAAAACGAATAGTCTAATAAAAAACGTTCCAACATATTCAAGCGAAGGTTCAGCAGGTTTAGATTTACGAGCATGTATTAAAAAAAAAATGAGTCTAGAACCAGGAAAAACGATGCTAATACCAACAGGGATTGCTATATTCATCGAAAATTCTGGCTATGCTGGGCTTATTCTTCCTAGAAGTGGGTTGGGCCATAAAAAAGGGTTGGTTCTTGGTAATTTGGTTGGACTCATAGATTCTGATTATCAGGGAGAGTTGATGATATCAGCGTGGAATAGAGGGTTAGAAGTTATAAATATCGAACCGCTTGCAAGAATCGCCCAATTAGTAATAGTGCCCGTCAAACAAATAAGTTTTGAGGAAGTAAAATCATTTGAACAAAGCAAACGAGGGAACTCTGGCCTAGGAAGCACTGGAACTACCTAAAAACTAGTTGGGTAAACAACAGGGGTAAAACTAAACCAACCACAACTGAGTAGAATTATTAGTTTTCAAAAACCAGCAATGAAAACACTATAGTTTTCTGGTTTTAATAAAAACGAATTGAGGCTGAATTATTTTAATGCATTGGTTTTTAACATACTTCTGCAAAAAATTAATTTCCCACATTTAAATTTAGTAGCTAAATGTGTCAGCCCATATATTTTTTGCCCATAAATATGCTCTAGCACCCTCTACCAATGACGGCTTATTTGATAATCCTCCAGCACTTTTAATTGGCTTGATAGTTCCATCCAATGAATTGAAAGAGTAAACACGAGTAACAAAAACTGCCTCTCTTCGGTTTATGAAGCTGTAACAAGCATTCACTATTTTGTAATTTTTCAAAGGGTCCCGTTCCGAAAGAGAAGATACTATATCTATAGCAGCTACTTTACTATGTTGATTAGCCATATGCGCAGACTTCGGCATTTTACTTGCACTCAAAGTCGCATCTCCAAGGACATAAACATTTTTGAACAAAACAGACTCCATTGACTGCCAATTTACCCCACACCATCTGTTATTGTCAGTTACTAAGCCAGCTTTATGTGCAATCCTACCAGCAGTGTTTGGTGGAATAATATTCAACACATGCCCAATAATCTCATCACCGAATTGAGAGTAAAGTGCTTGTTTTTTTTTGTCAACTTCTACAACTTCAAAATTTGGTATGTATTCGATGTAGTCTTTATAGTGCTTATCCCAAGCTTCTATAAATAATTTCTTCTTTGATTGAATTTCAGCATTTGCGTCTAATATTATTACCTTCGAGCGCGGTTTAAATTTTTTTAAATACATCGCTATCTGGCACGCACGTTCATAAGGTCCTGGCGGACACCTATAAGGAGCATTTGGAACAGAGATTAATACAACTCCCCCGTCTTTCATTTGAGTAATTTGCCGATTTAGACCTAAGGTTTGGTTACCTGCACGCCAGCCGTGCAGGATAGTCCTTCGAGCCTCCTCATCCATGCCATCAATCGCAGAAAATTTTAAATCAATACCTGGACAAATAACTAACTTATCCGCTGTAAAATTTCTCCCAGTTAAAGTTTTTACTTTTCTTTTTGAAGGGTCTATTGAAACCACCTCGTCATTAACGAAATTAACTCCTCTCCTTACCAAACCATCATAACTTTGGGATAAATAACTTAAAGGTTTTGTACCCCCTAAAACAAGATTTGACATCGGACAGGAGTAATAAGTTTTATTTTTGTCAATTAAAGTAACTGCTATTCTTCCTCCTGATAAAAATGTAATGAAGTTCGCCAAACTACTTCCAGCAAAACCACCCCCTATAATTAATACCGAACCCATTTGATTTACGGACTTTGGGCTGCTTCGAACCTCTGAAGTTACATAACCTGCAAAACTAGTTGAACCACCAATCATAGACAAACAAGTAGTTAAAAATTGTCGTCGATACCGTTTCACGACTCACCTTTTCCTCGTAAAATATTGAGCTAATAACTCAATTTCGAGATCAGTATAACCCTTGGCTATGTAATTCATCACGTTAGGATTAGGTTCACTTTGGTCACGGTATCTTTTAAAAATCACTATGAATTGTTTTTCATCGTAATTATTTAAACTCATCTTAGAAGAAGGACTTGACATTGTGCTGTGACAGGAATAACAAGATGAGGCTAACCCCAAAATATCTAATTTTTTTTCAAAATCAATTTCCTGAGCTAATGCAAACACCGGTAACCCAAAAACATTTATAGTAAATGCGATTAAGAACTTTGCTATTAAGTTATTTAACAATAAAAAGCGAATCTCAGCGCACTGCGCTCTATGAAAACTCAATTGATTCTGGTGAGCTTTTTGCTTTTTGACTCGACTGCCTGTGCTTGGGCCAATCAAGATAAATTTTCTCTAATGTATTGTCGAACTCAATATTCACCGAACCTCCACTCTTTAACTTACCAAATAGTAATTCATCAGCAAGGATCTTTCGTATAGAATCTTGAATAAGTCTTTGCATAGGCCTTGCTCCCATTAACGGGTCAAACCCTTTTTTTGCAAGAAATCTTCTTACTTCTTCTGCAAAATTAATTTCGACTTTTTTCTCCTGAAGCTGATCCTCTAGCTCAATCAGAAACTTATCAACAACACGTAATATAACTTCCTCAGAAAGAGAAGCAAAAGACACAATTGCATCTAATCTATTTCGAAATTCTGGAGAGAATTGTTTTTTTATTTCTACCATTTCATCACCAGCCTTCACGTCATTAGCAAAACCTATCGCCTTCTTTGTAAGCGATTCAGCGCCAGCGTTTGTTGTCATTATCAATATGATGTTATTGAAAAATGCTTTTCGACCATTATTATCAGTCAACTTTCCGTGATCCATTACCTGCAACAAAAGATTAAAAATGTCTGGATGTGCCTTCTCTATTTCATCAAGCAGCAGAACTGCGTGGGGTTTTTTAGTTACTTCTTCGGTTAATAACCCTCCCTGGTCAAAGCCAACATAACCTGGAGGCGCACCAATTAACCGTGATACTGCATGTCGCTCCATATATTCAGACATATCAAACCGAATCAACTCTACTCCCATTAAGTATGCTAGTTGACGAGCAACTTCCGTCTTCCCAACGCCAGTTGGACCTGAAAACAGAAAACTTCCAATCGGTTTTTCTTTTTTTCCTAAGCCTGACCTTGCCATTTTTATAGCACTTGTTAGCACATCAATTGCTTTGTCCTGACCAAAAACAACATTTTTCAAATTTCTATCAAGCTTTAATAAAAGTTTTTTATCGTCTGCGTTGACAGTCTGGGGAGGTATCCTTGCTATTTTTGAAATTATATCTTCAATTTCGACTTTACCAATAGACTTCTTTTGTTTACTTTTCGGTAAAATACGTTGGGCAGCACCAGCCTCATCGATAACATCTATTGCCTTATCGGGTAAATGACGATCATTGATATAACGTGCGGAAAGTTCGGCAGCAGCAAGAAGGGCTGATGCTTGATATTTTACGTTATGATGCTCCTCGAACCTAGATTTTAGACCTTTAAGAATCTGAAGTGTTTGGTCCACACTCGGCTCCGTTACATCTACCTTTTGAAATCTTCTGGATAACGCATGATCTTTTTCAAACACACCTCTAAACTCTCCATAGGTCGTAGCACCAACGCACCTGAGATGGCCAGATGACAGCGCAGGCTTAAGCAAATTTGAAGCATCTAAAGTACCCCCCGATGCGGAACCAGCACCGATGAGAGTGTGAATTTCGTCGATAAATAAAACACTATCTGGTATTTCTTTGAGCTGATTTAAAACAGCTTTTAACCGTTGTTCAAAATCGCCTCTGTATTTCGTTCCTGCTAACAAAGCTCCCATATCTAAGGCGTACACGACTGATTCATTCAAAACGGTTGGCACTGAACCTTTAAAAATTCTCCAAGCAAGTCCCTCAGCAATCGCAGTTTTACCTACCCCAGCCTCCCCAACTAACAATGGATTGTTTTTTCTTCTTCTGCACAAGATTTGAATGACCCGTTCAACCTCACCTTCCCTACCAATTAGAGGATCTATCTTTCCAGTTGAAGCTAACTCATTTAAATTCTGAGCGTATTGATGTAAAGGAGTGGACTTTTGACTTCCCGAACTATTACTGTTGTTGGAATTTTTCACATCGTTATCTGTGCCACTCGTCGATGTTTCGTCACTTGAAACTGCGCCAGGTTGAGCTTTTGATATTCCGTGCGCAATAAAATTGACGATGTCAAGACGGCTTACCCCCTGCTGATGCAAATAATAAACTGCATGTGAATCTTTTTCGCCGAATATTGCCACCAATACATTGGCGCCTGTCACTTCCCTTTTTCCATTAGAAGTGGATTGCACGTGCATTATAGCCCTCTGAATGACTCGTTGAAATCCCAACGTTGGCTGGGTTTCAACTTCATCAGTACCACCAACTTTTGGAGTATTTTCTTGGATAAAATTCACCAAAGCTTTTTTCAACGTTTCGCCGTCTACGGCGCAGGCTTTTAATATATCAGACGCTGATGGGTTATCAACTAACGCCAAAAGAAGGTGTTCTACAGTTATAAATTCATGCCTTTGCTGTCGCGCATCTACAAAAGCCATATGTAAAGTAACTTCAAGTTCTTGCGAAATCATTTTTGCTCCATAACACATTGAAGGGGGTGCTGGTAGCCTTGAGCAAACTCAAGCACAGCTGAAACTTTTGAAGTTGCAACATCTTTCGAATAAACCCCACAAACGCCTCTTCCTTCTCTGTGAACTTTTAACATAACGTGTGTAGCGTTTTCCTTTTTCATAGCAAAAAACTTTTGTAGCACTAGTATAACAAACTCCATAGGCGTATAGTCATCGTTCAACAAACATACCTCATACATAGGAGGAGGCTTAAGTTTTTTCTCTTCCTCTTCAACAACTTCATTTTCCGATGGTTTTACTGTTGCACTCAAAACAAAATTCGTTCGGTAAGTATCAATTAGTAACATATAAGGCTTAAAAAAAATTTGCAAGGGAAATTACTGAGAGCCCGGGATAGACAAAGGGCCATTTGACCCATATCATATAGATTAAGGGCCTCTTAGTAATAAAAATCGTGGCATAATTAAAAGGTAGTCTGTCTTAATTTTAAATTTCTTTATAATTAAGACAAAGGTTTAATTGATTAAGGAAACATTGTATGGCAACAGGTACGGTAAAGTGGTTTAACGACGCTAAAGGATTTGGATTTATTACTCCTGATGAAGGAGGAGAGGATGTTTTCGCGCATTTCTCCGCAATTCAGTCTTCAGGATTTCGGTCTTTGAAGGAAGGCCAAAAAGTGGAATTTGACGTTGTGCAGGGCCCCAAGGGAAAACAAGCATCAAACATTGTGCCAACAGCGTAGCAATACGCTAAAAAAACACGAGGTTAGGTTGTAGAATAATCTTAGCGAGATACCGTTAAGCGCGGTTCATATTGCTTATTATTTTCTCCCCAAATTCTGAACACCGAAGTTGAGTTGAATTAGGCATGAGCCTTGCAAAATCATAAGTCACGTACCCCTCTGAGATTGTTGCTTCGATAGACTCAATTATTTCGTCTGCAGCTTGCGCCCAATCTAAATGTCTTAGCATCATTTCTGCGGATAAAATTAAAGATCCAGGGTTCACGTAATCCTTGCCTGCATATTTTGGGGCGGTACCGTGGGTAGCCTCGAAAACAGCTATAGTATCGGACACGTTGGCGCCTGGCGCGATACCTATTCCACCAACCTGAGCTGCAAGGGCATCAGAAATATAATCACCATTTAAATTCATCGTTGCTATTACACTGTATTCCTTTGGCCTAAGTAAAATTTGTTGAAGAAACGCATCTGCAATAACATCTTTAACCACAATTTCTTTACCAGTGTTAGGGTTATTGAATGATAACCAACCACCTTCACCGAAAGCTTTTGCTGAAAATTCAGATTTCGCTAACTCATATCCCCAATCCCGAAAGGCTCCTTCAGTATATTTCATAATATTACCTTTATGCACCAAAGTAACTGAGTCCTTATCGTGGTCAACTGCGTATTGAAGAGCCTTTCTTACGAGCCTATTAGTTCCATCCTCCGAAATAGGTTTTACTCCGAACCCTGATGAGGATGGGAACCTTATCTTTTTTATACCCATTTCTTCAAGCAAAAACTTCTTGAACTTCTCCGCCTCTGGACTCCTAGCCTCAAATTCAACACCAGCGTAGATATCTTCAGAATTCTCTCGAAAAATTACCATATCTGTATTTTCTGGCGTGCGTAACGGACTCGGTACACCCTTAAAATACCTCACAGGACGAAGACATAGAAATAGGTCGAGCTTTTGTCTTAATGCCACGTTTAAAGAACGGATTCCACCTCCCACGGGAGTTGTCAACGGGCCTTTTATAGAAACAGAAAACTCCCTTAAAACATCTAGGGTCTCGTCAGGCAACCACACATCAGGTCCATATTCCCTAGTAGCTTTCTCTCCACAAAAAGCCTCGACCCAAAATATTTTTCTTGTATCTTTGTAGGCTTTTTTAACAGCTTCGTCGACGACTCGTTTCATTACGGGTGTAATATCAACCCCTATTCCATCACCCTCAATAAAAGGTATTATTGGATTATTTGGCACAGTTAATGAACCGTCTACTGCCACTGTAATTTTTGACCCTTCAGGCGGAATTTTAATTTTAGAAGTCAAGTAAAGTCCCCAATTGTTATGAAAGTTTTGATATTAATAGTTTACTCTATATTACTCACTTTTTTGTCGCCCTCGATTGGCAATAGTAACAGTCAGCATGGTTTTTTGGAAATACAAGGCTGGTCCGTTTTTGTCGAAACTGCTCGTACACCAAAAGAGTTAAAGAACGGACTCATGCATCGTAAAAGTCTGGGTCCGAATTCTGGTATGCTTTTTATCTACCGTCGGCCCAAAATAGCATGTATGTGGATGAAAAATACACACATACCGTTATCAGTCTTATTCATCGATAGAAACTTTGTCATAACAAGTATTGAACATATGAGTCCAAATACGGAAACCCCTTATTGTTCAGACAAATTAGTTGGTTACTCCTTAGAGGTGAATCAATCTTGGGTAAAATCAAAAAATATAACCCCTAACAATAAAGTCCGGGGTATTGATTTCTTTCTACCCTAGAAGAGGAATCCCAATCCAGCATTCTGCTGAGCAACCATGAGATACAACATAGGAATGGAAAGTAACGTATTTGTTCTGGACGTCAACATAGCTAATTTTGCGGACTTTGCTTTCACATTAGCGTCCGCATTAACAATGCCGAGCGCTCTTTTTTGATTGGGCCAAATTATAAACCAGACGTTAATTGCCATTATAATTGCCAACCACATCCCCAAACCAATAGCCAAATAACCATTCCTCAACAACAATGCGTCGTGACCATATCCGTTCAACCAAGCTACTGCCAGTCCAGTAAGGACTGTAAGTAACGCGGAGTAACGAAACCAAAATAAAGCTTCAGGAGCGATTACTTTTGAAATTGCTGGCTTATGTTCATCGCTGATTTTTGGCATTGAAGGAATCTGTACAAAATTAAAATACCACAACAATCCAATCCACATAACCCCGACCATCACATGCAACCAACGAAATACAAAAGCCCACCAACCTTGGTCCAAAAAATTAATGTTCCCAAAAATACCGATTATAAAAAACAACAAAAGAAACCCACCAATTATCGTTTTCGACAACGAAGATAATATACTAGCCATTTAACACCCCCCCCCAGAATCTTGATTAGTCAGGTTTGTATATATCTAATATTTTAACCCTCACAACCTCACCTCTGAATTTTATAGTAAGAATTTGCCCAGAGGTTAATTCTTGTCTGGATTTCTCTATTTTTTTTTCAAATGTAAGGTTATTACAAGAAATATTCTCAATTTTTACAGATTTTTTTCTTGCAAGATCAAGTCTTCTTTTATTATCACTAGTAATTTTTAAACATTTAGCGATTAAATTTCTCTGTGCCAAAAAAACTTTTTGGAAGATCAGACGCAACCTAAACTCTTTATCTAACACAAGATTACGGGTTCCATACAATTTTGTATCTATTTTTTTTAACTGTACGTGATTTTTATTCATGCTTCTTAAAAAAGCTACATGAAGTTCAGACCACAGATGTTCTAACTTCCGTTCAAACTTAATTTTATTAGTAACTATTTTTTGTATCGCCGCGGTAGGTGTCGATACACTAAAGCAAGAAGCTGTGTCGGCAAGTACTTCATCTTTTGCGTGGCCAATTGCTGATATAACAGGCACCCTAATCTCTTTAAGTAAATGTGCGATATTTTTTGAATTGAAGACTGCAAGATCCTCGTATGAGCCACCCCCTCTAGTCATTATTACCACATCTAAATCTTTATCAGAATTTATAGCATTGGTAACAGTTTCTAATGAACGAAGGACTCTCCTTCCCCCCATAATTGCTGGAAAGATTTTAACCCTTAGGTAGCGCAATTCATCGTTCACAACTGTTAAAATATCGGACAAGGCTGCCCCGTCCAATGAAGTAATAATGCCAACAGTTGTTATGAGCTTTGGGAAATCTACTACATCTTGTTTCTTTCTTAATTCAAACACCTTTTCTGAATCACCTGCAAATAATACTTTTTTTCTGGTGGGCTTATTTTTTTTACAGACATTAACTGCAGATACAATGATTTGAAATTCACTAGACCGTTCAAAGACTGATAAAGAACCCCTAACCTCAACCATGTCTCCATCATCTAATACCAACTCTTTTTTGTCTACAAATCTCAAGATGCATTTCACTTTCGAATATTTATCTGTAAGTGAAAAAATTAGGAAAGATCCTGAATTAAAAATATCTTTTACCACTCCCTGCGTGGTGAATCCTGGGAACTGAAGGTTGAGATTTTTTTTTACGAGATTAGATATTTCTGATACCGTATTTATTTTCACCGTTTATCTTTCTCTGTAATTGTGGACGTCTTACATTTAATTCTGAATAAAAACAAGTGTAACATCGAGAAAATCAAAGAGACGAAGGCAATTAGATTTGTACACAGGTATAATTTAGGCAAAAAAGCAATAGATGACAAAAACAAAACAACTTAAAAACAAAAATTTTTTTAAAAGAAATGTTGACTGTCTAAGCGAGCGTTTACAGCTTCATTGGTTTCCAAATTATAATTCTGAAAAAGTTAATCAAAGTAGCAATCAAGAGTTGATAACACCAAAAAAAAAATCTGGAAATTTCTTACAAAACTTTTTCTTTTCTCTCCTTCTCCCTGTTTTTTTTATACTTAGTTTTCCATACGCAAGCGCTACACGAATAAAAAGTTTTTTTAAAACATTAAATATTAAGTTAAAAAACAAGGAAAAACATAGAAAAACAAGAGTTAAAGTACTCACAATCGGCAATATTCTATTGGGAGGTGTAGGAAAAACACCTGCAGTTATTGCAATAGCGAAAAAGCTTAACTCAAAGGGATTTAAAGTGGCGATTATTTCTAGAGGCTACGCTGGACAAAAACACCAGATAAATAAGGATCCAGAATTAATTCACGATGATGAAGAAACACAAACCTTGGCTAAATATTTCGGAGATGAGCCAACACTTATTCATAAGGCTACCTCCCTGCCTGTTTGTGTCTGCATAAATAGGTCATTAGCAATTCATAAGCTGGTAAAAACTTATCCCAGACTTGATTTTATAATCTCGGACGATGGTCTTCAGACAAACCATCAAATATCTCAAAAAAAAATATTAATTATTGACGATAGACTTTTAGGAAATGGATATTGTCTCCCTTTTGGACCATTGAGAGAAAGATGGCCGACAGACTACCAAATAGATCTTGCTGTTTTAAATTTTACCTGCTTAGAGCGAGTGAACCGAGCTGCGCTTGCTAAAATAATAGAAGCGAAAAACATTGGTGCTTTTTATAATGCGCGATTAACTACCCCATACTGGAAACCCCTAACAGGAAATAGGATGATAGGCTTTGACGAAATCAAGAAAATCGCAAAGCAGGAAAAGGATATTTTTTTCTCTAAAAAAAGAGTACTTGCTTTCGCTGGGATTGGAGTTCCAAGCAAATTTTTTAAGTGTGTTCAGTCTCTGAATATAACATTTGACGAGCTACCACTTAAAAATCATGCTAATAATCTCGAAGAAATTTTAGATTCTATTGATTTAACGGTATATAAACTACTTTTGACTACCGAAAAAGATGCTATCAAATTATCTAAAAAAAATGGTAAATTTAAAGATAAAGTATGGGTACTCATGACAGAACTTTGTTTACCCGAAAATTTTTACGATGCTTTAGTTAAGGACTAATATGGATCAAAAACTCATCGATATCTTAATATGCCCAGTGACTGGAAAACCTCTTAGGTTTGACAAAAAAAAACCTCAACTTATTACAATTGATAACAAGATTTCGTATCCTATTATCGACGGAATTCCCAGATTAACCCCTGATGATGCGATAAGACAGTTAGATGAAACTTAGCGAAAAAAAAGAAGATTTCTGGGTAGTTATTCCTGCGCGCTTAAAATCCAGCAGATTTCCCGAGAAAGTATTAGCAGACATTCGTGGTGAACCGATGATAAATATTGTTGTAAGAAAAGCTTTATCCAGTCTAGCAACAAAAGTAATCGTAGCAACTGATAGCGGACGAATAAAAGATAGTCTATCGCAAGAAAAAGTGGATGTAATTTTAACCGACGAAAATCATCCAAGTGGTTCCGATAGAGTTTTTGAAGCAGTTGAAAAGTCTGGAGCACGAGACGACCAAATTATTGTAAACCTGCAAGGGGACGAGCCTCTTATTGACCCTAAAACGATAAATAATCTTGCTGAATTAAAAATTAACTCTCAAGAAGATGTGGCAACTGTAGTCGCAAGGATAAACTCTGAGAATGATCTTACAAATCCGAATTGTGTAAAAGTAGTCATTAACAAAGAAAATAAAGGTCTCTATTTTTCCCGATCCCCAATTCCTTTTTTTAGGTCCGATGAAAACTCTTCTGTTACGACAAACAATATTACCTATTTAAGACACATTGGAATATACTCATTCTCTGCCGGTTCTTTAAGATCTTTTGTTAAGTTTGGTGAGTGTGAATTAGAAAATACCGAAAGACTTGAACAACTTCGGTGGCTGTGGATGGGAAAACAAATAAAGGTTCTCAGGGATGACAGTTGTCTTGGTCTTGGCGTTGATACAATCGAGGACTTGCAAAAAGTTTTGTTACACTTACAGAAAATGAAATAAAGGAGATACTAAATGCGAATCATCTTATTGGGAGCACCTGGAGCAGGAAAAGGTACTCAAGCAAATTTTATTTGCTCAAAGTTTGAAATTCCGCAAATATCAACCGGTGATATGCTTAGAAAAGAGATAAAAAGTGGTTCTGAACTAGGAAAAATTACAAAAAGCATAATGGACTCTGGAAAACTAGTAGAAGACTCCTTAATTATGCAACTAGTCTCAAAACGAATTAAAGAGAAAGATTGTAAAAACGGCTATCTGTTCGATGGCTTTCCCAGAACAATTCCTCAAGCTGAAGCTATGAAATCAGAAAAAATCTTAGTGAGCTTGATAATAAATATAATCGTTGAAGACAAAGATATAATCGAGCGTATTACTGGACGTAGAGTACACCTTGCAAGTGGAAGAACGTATCACCTAAAATACAACCCGCCCAAAATTCATGGGTTGGATGATATAACTGGTGAAGAATTAGTGCAAAGACCAGATGATACTACTGAA
>NYVY01000063.1 GCA_002684875.1 Pseudomonadota bacterium | reverse complement strand
CTGATCACTATCACTAATATCCATTGCTAGATAACCCATGGAGACGGAAGCCTCAAAAAGAGCTCCTGTCTTGTACCTATGCATTATTTCTAATTCTTTATTTCCTAACGTCTGGTTAACAGCAGAAATATCAACCATCTGACCCCCAGCCATACCAGAAGCCCCTGTCGCATTTGCAAGCACTTTGATGAGATTGAAGCGCCTTTTTGGAAAAGATGAAGTAGATGTTAAAATTTCAGTCCCCAAAGTCTGTAGAGCATCTCCCACCAATAGGGCTGTAGGCTCACCAAACTCAACATGTACGGTATTCCGACCCCTTCGGATTTTATCATCGTCCATAGACGGAAGATCATCATGCACCAAAGAAAAAGCATGTACACATTCTATTGCAGTTGCCGCATCAACTAAACACTTGTGCTCCTGATTCGACAAATCTTTAAAGCTTTTCTTTGAGGCGGCTATCGCACTGGCAAATACTAAAATTCCTCTTAACCGTTTTCCTCCCTTTAACCCATATTCTATAGCATTCCAAAAACTGTTTAATATTTCCTTAGAAAAGGATTCATCATTTTTATCTAAAAGACATTTTCTTTGGACCACACACACTTCCAAAATATTTTTTTCAATTAAGTCTTTCGCTATTTTTTCTTGTTCTAGAGCTTTCAATTTTCTCACCACTACGTTTTGTAACTCATTACTTATTCTTTATTTTTTAACCTAAAATTTTTTTCAACAACTTCAATTTCTTTCTCAGCCCTAGTCAGTATTTTTTTGGCCAACTCAATACTAGAAACTGCTTTTTTATAGCTTTCAACCGAATCTTCGAGTGAAAGTTCTTTTCCGTTTAGTTCGTCAATTATAAACTCAACGTCAGATATGTGCTCTTCAAATGTCTTTTCTGATACAACTTTCTTCTTATTACTATTTTTTTTTTTATTCGACTGAACCAATGAAACCCCTTAAAATTATTACAAAATTAGCCTTATATTAAATTACTAAGAAGCAACCTGTCTAGGATACTTTTTTTGTGAGGTATTATTGAACTATAACTAGACTCTACTAAACAATGGAAATAAAAAAAATAAATTCGTGCTCTTTTTTCGATGAAACAGTTCTTTCCCTAGAATTAAAACAGCTTTTTTCGCACCCATCTTACGCAGGCCACAGGTTGATGGTACCAGACCACGGGGATTATTTTGCTTTACCAAGACATCAGGAAACTAAAATACTCCTTAATAGAAACCAAGATCCTTATATAATGTCGAACATCTGTCGTCATCGGAATGCAAAAATGCTAGATAAAAGAGGATCAATCGACTCTATAGTTTGTCCCATTCATCGGTGGACGTATGATCTTGAGGGTACACTTATAGGAGCTCCCCACTTTTTAAATACCCCCTCTTGTCAACTTCATTCCACAAAACTCTTAGACTGGAATGGTCTACTTTTCGAAGACATCACCGAAAACGAAATTTTAAACTTAAAAAATAATCCTTTTATTGACTACTTTTCACTTTTCGATTATTCGTTTCACAGTTTAGATACTCATATATGTAACTATAATTGGAAAACGTTCATCGAGGTCTATTTGGACGATTATCATGTCGCTCCCTTCCATCCAGGCCTTAGCAGCTTTGTAAATTGCAAGTATTTAGACTGGTTCTTTTGCGACACTTTCAGTGTCCAAGCTGTGTCGTTTAATAGCAGTACTTCAATACAAAGCACAAAAACTTACAAAACCTGGAAAAGTAATGTCGTCAGATACAAAAAAAATAATAATTTAAAGTATGGAGCGATTTGGATGCTTATTTACCCTAATATTATGCTTGAATGGTATCCTCAAACGGTTGTTGTTAGCCATATATACCCACTAGACCCTCAAAAAACTCTTAACATTACGGAGTTTTACTATTCTGAAGAAATAGCTAGTTTTTATCCTGAGTATATTGATTCCCAAAAGCGTGCATACAAAGAGACAGTGAAAGAAGACGATGAAATAGCTGAGAGAATTGATCGAGGAAGAAAATTTAATGTTGATAGCAGACTCGAAAACTCAGGCATAAATCATCCTATTTTGGAAAAAGGGATACCACAGTTTTACAAGTATTTAAGAAACAAGAGCCAACCAAATTTGAGGGAGAAATATTTTGAAACCTTTGTTTGAAGCAACTGACCCATTAACAGATAAATCTTTATTTGTTGATTGCAGACATTCATTACAGGATACTGAATACGGGGAAAAACAATTTTTGCTCAGCCACATTCCAGGGTCTTTCTTTGCTCATCTTGACCAAAATCTCAGCGACCCAAAAAAAATAAAGAAAAAAAATTTTGGTAGGCACCCATTACCAGAAAAAAATGATTTTTTAAATTTTTTAAAATCAAATGGAGTAAATAATAATTCTCATTTGATTGCTTATGATGACTCTGGTGGAGTTTATGCTTCACGTTTCTGGTGGATGCTTCAAATGATAGGCCACAATAATGGTTCCATACTTAATGGAGGTATTGACGCTTGGAAAAGATCTGGAAAATTATTGGACAAGAAAATAGGCAGTGTTCGAAAAGGAAACATTAGTTTCAAAAGGACTAGAGTTTTTGAATGGAAATTACCAGAGGTAAAGGCCTGGGTCTCTGCTAAACATAAAGATGAAATAGCTATTGTCATTGATGCAAGGGCGACGGAAAGATTCATTGGCTTATCTGAACCGATAGACAAAAAAGCAGGACATATTCCTGGTGCAATCAACAGGCCCTTTACAAAAAACTTAGGATCTGATGGGAAATTTAAACCTGCACTAGACTTGGAAAAAGAATATAAAAAACTGATTGGTGACTCAAATCCAGCCAATATTGTTCACATGTGTGGTTCTGGCGTCACTGCTTGCCATAATCTTTTTAGCATGGAGTTATGTGAACTGACTGGAAGTAACCTATATGTTGGATCATGGAGTGAATGGTGCCAGCATAATTAACCTGCGAAGTTTTCAAATCTAGTATATTTTCCAAGAAACGTTAACCTAATCGTCCCAGTTGGCCCATTTCTTTGTTTACTTATTATAATCTCAGCCGTCCCCTTATCGGGACTGTCAGGGCGATATACTTCATCCCTGTATATAAATAAAATTACATCAGCATCTTGCTCAATCGAACCACTCTCCCTCAAATCTGACATAACTGGTCTTTTATCAGTTCGTTGCTCCACCGTTCTATTTAATTGAGACAAGGCAACTACAGGACAACTAAGCTCTTTGGCTAAACCTTTTAATGAACGTGTAATTTCAGATATTTCAGTGGTTCGATTCTCCCCGCCAGAATTTGCAGACATCAGCTGAAGATAATCCACAACAATTAATGCCAAACCTCCTGTTGCGCGAGACAGTCGACGAGCTTTTGTCCGTAATTCTAATGGATTTAACCCTGGAGTTTCATCAATATGAAGCTCTATGTCTTTTAGTCTACCTAATGAATTCATCAACTTATCCCACTCTTCCTGGTTAAGTTTTCCAGTCCGTACTTTTTGTGAATCTACTTTGGCTTGTGAACACAACATTCTTAATACCAACTGTTCAGCACTCATTTCCATAGAAAAGATTGCAACAGGAAGCGCGCAATCTATAGCCACATGTTCTGCAACATTCAAAGCCATGGAAGTTTTTCCCATACTGGGCCTCCCCGCAATTACTGTAAGCTCCCCATCATGCATACCCGCAGTCTTTTGATCGAGGTCCACAAAACCGCTTGGTTTACCAGTCACATCAGAGGGGTTAGGATTATTGTAAAGCTCATCAACATTTTTGATAACAGTTGTGAGCAATGTATCAAAATTTACAAGTCCAGTTGTACTCCGATCTCTATTTTCACTTATACGAAAAATTTTAGCCTCGGCATCATCTAAAATTAACCCAGTGTTCCTACTCCCAGGAGTTAGAGCCATCTCAGCAATTTGTTCACTTGCATATAGCAAGTTCCGCAATACTGACTGATCTCTTACTATTCTTGCATACTGTGAGGCATTCGCAATCGTCGGGGTAGACTGAGCTAAGCCGTTCAAATACTCAAGTCCACCACAGTCCTCATCTAAGCCTTGAGATCGTAAAAGCTGGTGCACAGTGACCACGTCAGCAGGCTTATTCTCATCAATTAAATGTATGATGCTTTCAAAAATTTTTTTATTTTCTGGCTTATAAAAGTCGGTTGAGACAAGCATATCCCCGACTCTTTCCCACGCAGAGTTGTCGAGAAGTAACACGCCGATTACAGCCGACTCAGCCTCCGACGAATTCGGTGGAAGTTTTAATGCAATTGAGGTTGTTTCTTCTGACAAAACAAATCTCTTTCCATTTCACTTATTTTTCAGTGACCTCTGGCACAACTTGTACTATCAATTCACAAGTAACCTCGCTGTGAGGAGAAACCTTAACTGTATGATTTCCTGCTAATTTTATTGGCCCATCCGCAAGTGTAAGTTGAGACTTCAGCACATCTATTCCTTTATTGGAAAGCTGATCTGCAATATCTTGATTGGTGACTGACCCGAAAAGTTTACCGTCGACTCCAGCCTTTTGAGAAATTTCTAGTACTAACCCATCCAATTTTGCAATCATCATCTTTGCTTTTTCGAGCTTTTCACTAGCTTTTTTTTCTAGTTCCTCTCGTCTTTTATTAAAGTCAGCTATCGCTGCTTGAGTAGCTCTTTTTGCCAACCCCTTCGGAATTAAAAAATTTCGAGCATACCCATCTCTTACTCTAACTATCTCACCTAACTTCCCGAGATTTCCTATTCTATCCAATAGTATTACTTGCATAACGAGACCTTTTAATGATTATCTGTAAAAGAAAGTAAAGCTAAAAATCTTGCTCTCTTTATCGCTACTGTAAGCTGACGCTGAAATTTTGCACTAGTCCCAGTTATTCGAGCTGGGATTATTTTTCCTGTCTCCGAAACAAAATCTTTTAACAGGTCAATATTTTTATAATCGACCGTCTCAGGATTTTTACCAGAAAATCTACAAACTTTTTTTCTCTTGAATAACGCTGTTTGAGTTTGCTTTCTCATCTTGCGCCTATCGTTGTGCTTCCCACCCATTCTAATACCCATTTAATTCTCCATAAAGATACATGTCCATCGAGCTAATTTTTGTACTAGTTCGATGGACTATTACTTGAGGTATCAGCTTTTTTTGCAGCCTCCTTTTGAACCACTTTCATCATTGCCGAACTTCCCTGTGGCATACCATCAGAAACAACACAGAGATGCCTAATGATTGCATCGTTAAACTTGAATGAATGGTCTAATTCTTGAATATCTAATTTCGAACATTCTATATTAAATAGAAGGTAATGCGCTTTTGCAACCTTCAATATCGGGTAAGCTAAGAGCCTCCTACCCCAATCCTCAACCCTATGAACCGTCCCTTTCCTAGTGGTTATAAATGTCTTACACCTATCAATCATACCTGGGACTTGCTCGCTCTGGTCTGGATGAACCATTAGAACGAGCTCATAGTGCCTTTTATCACTTCCTGTTATCGATGTTTCCAAAAAAATCTCCTATGGTAAAAGTGACGCATCAAAGCGCCACAGGAACCGCGAGTTTAACAAAACTATTAATTTGTTACAAGTGGCTATAAGCATCAACCCTCCAAATTCAGTAGCTTTGAGAATAATTCCGTTAAACGCTGATACAATAAAGTGTTGGAAATGGGAGAAAAATGACACACATTGTTACTGAGAGTTGCATTAAATGCAGATACACTGATTGTGTAGATGTTTGCCCCGTTGATTGTTTCAGGGCTGGTCCTAATTTTCTAGTAATAGACCCAGATGAGTGCATTGACTGCGCGGTCTGCATTCCAGAATGTCCTGTTGACGCTATTTACGCCGAAGAAGACGTCCCTGAGGACCAAAAAGATTTTATCGATCTAAATGCTGAATTAAGTAAAGAATGGCCTAGTATTACCCAAGCTGAAGCAAAGGCAGATGATGCTGACGAATGGGCAGATGTTGATGATAAGAGAAATCTTCTAGAAAAATGACTGATTTCAATAAAAACTTCTATGTTGTTAATAATTCCTGTTATCTGAATATCTACCTATGTAAATGAGCGTAATAACAAAAGCATTGATAATAACTAAACGGTCACTTGCAGATAACATCTATTATTTAAAAATTGAACGTCCAAAAGACTTTAATTTTTTTCCAGGACAGTTTGCTAGACTTGGATTGTCAACTATAAACGCATCAGATACTGTTATTTGGAGAGCCCAAACAATCGCATGCGGAGCCGAATCAGAAGAGCTTCATTTTTACGTAGTTTATTTGAAAGGTGAGAAATTCAGTGACGCTTTAAAAAAAAATTATGCGGGGAGCGCAATAACTTTTGATAAAAGAGCATACGGATATTTTACCTTAGATCGATTTGAACCAAAAGGAGACTTATGGTTATTTTTCACTGGCACTGGTATAGCTCCCTATCTGGCAATGCTAAACAATGAGAGAATCTGGAAATCTTTTAAAAACATTTCTTTAATTGGAGCTTTTAGAGAGAAATCACAAAATGTTTATAATGAGCAAATACTCTCAAAAGTCACAAGCTCATACAAAACAATATATCAAAATAGGTTCTCATATATTCCAATTTTTACAAGGGAACAAACTGACTCAAGATGCATTATCAATAACAAAATTCTTGACACTACGATTAAAAATAAACACTTTGAAGATCTTCTTAGAAGTGGGGAAATTGAAAACATACTAAGCTTATCCATAGCAAATAATAAATCTAAAATCATGCTTGCAGGTAATCCTCAAATGATAATGAATACAAGAGACTATCTCAAAAAACTAGGACTACAAATGAGTAGAAGGAATAATTTAGCCCAAATAGCAGTTGAAAATTACTGGTGAAAAATATAAAAAATCAAAAAATTCTCATTGATGCAATAGATAAAAAGCTTCCCCAAACTCACTGTCAGAAATGTGGGTTTAAATCTTGTATGCCTTATGCAAAAGCTATCGTAAAAAATAATGAGAGAATTGACAAGTGTGAACCAGGTGGTTCTAAAGTTTTAGAAAGTTTAGCTATTATAATGGGGCAAGAATTACCAGAAGAAAAAAATATAACAGTAGACAATCCTCCGAAACTTGTATTTATAGACCCTGAGTCGTGTATTGGTTGTGCACTATGTCTTCCCAAATGTCCAGTTGACGCTATTGTAGGTGCTCGAGGTTTTTTACACACAGTATTGACCGAAGAATGTACTGGATGTATGCTCTGCGTAAATCCATGTCCTGTTGATTGCATCATTGAAATTGAGCGCTCTGAGCAAATACCATGGGATTTTAAAAAGGCATCCAAAAGTAGAGACAATTACAATGCCAAACAAAAGAGATTATCTAAAAGCAAAGCAAACTTTACACAAAACAATATATCGAGACTTAAAGATAAATTGTTTTCGACAAAAACCAACAGGTAGAGTTTGGAAAATCTATTTCAAAAAACCTAATATGCTTATTTAATAATCAGTTCTTACTGAGATAATTATCTAAACTATGGAGATTAACGTAGTACTAATCACTTAATTTAAAATAATGAGTTCTAAAGTTAGTTAATTAAAAAATTCTTTCACCTTGTCCATCCATGATTTGCTGTGAGGATTATGTTTGTCTTTATTTTTATCAATGGATTCCTCGAATTCTCTCAACAGCTTTCTTTGATGTTCAGTCAAGTTTACTGGTGTTTCCAACACAACATGACAATATAAATCCCCAAAAACCCCAGAACGAACATTTGGCATACCTTTTCCTCGTAACCTAAATGTTTTACCTGACTGTGTCCCCTCTGGAATCTGAAAACTAGCCTTACCATTTAAAGTTGGTACATCAACATTGCCTCCAAGAGCAGACTTTGCAAAACTCAATGGCGCTTCACAATGCAGATTGTCATCCTCTCTCTCAAAAACACGATGAGACTTTACTCCTACCTCAACATAGAGGTCACCACTTGGCCCTCCATTATGCCCTGGCTCCCCATTTCCTGCCGACCGTATTCTCATACCACTATCGATTCCCGCTGGAACGCTGACCTCTAAAGTTTTTTGCTTTTTTACTCTACCTCCACCACTACAGGCTAGACACGGTGAGTTTATTTTTTTTCCAACCCCTCTACAGGTAGGGCAAGTTTGTTGTATAGAAAAAAAACCCTGTTGCATTCGAACTTGTCCTTGACCACCGCAACCAGAACAAATCGAAGGCTTAGTTCCTTTTTTGCACCCTGAACCCCCGCAGGTCCCACAAGAATCCCAGCTAGGAACTTTGATCTCCGTTGTTATACCAGAAGCGGCTTCCTCCAAGTTTATTTCTAAACCATATTTTAAGTCCGCTCCTCTAAGAGCTCCGCCTCCCCTGTTGCCTTGCTTAGCATTCCCCCCAAAAATGTCTCCGAAAATGTCTCCGAAGGCATCAGCGAATCCTGAAAAGTCTCCAGTCCCTTGAGCACCCGCTGGGCCCTGTTGGACCCCAGCGTGACCAAACCGGTCGTACGCCTCTTTCTTCTGTGCATCAGACAACACCTCGTAAGCTTCCTTCACTTCCTTGAACTTAATTTCTGCATCCTTATCACCTGAATTTCTGTCAGGATGATATTTCATGGCAAGTTTTCTGTATGACTTTCTAAGGTCAGGCTGTGATGCTCCCCTTTGAACACCCAAAACTTCGTAATAATCTCTCTTTGCCATTCTATTCCCGCGTTTTTAGCATTAATTTCTTTTAACTTCTTTAAACTCAGCATCAACAACATCCTCAGTTTTTTTATCATCAGACTCAGTATTCTTTTGTTGTTCTGTGTCTTCATCAGCGGTTCCTTGAACATTCTCATTTTTACCACCGGCCATAGCGAGTTCGGCGAGTTTCTGTGCAACAGTTGTTAGGTTCTCCGTTGCCTTATCAATTTTATCTTTTTCATCGGTTTTGACGGCTTCTTCGACTTCCCTTAATGCATCTTCGATTTTCTCTTTCTCACCACCTTCAAGTTTGTCGCTGTGATCTTCCATTGATTTTTTTACTGTGTGTATCATAGCTTCGGCAGTATTCCTGGATCCAACAAGCTCAACTCTTGCTTTGTCATGTTCAGCATTTTCTTCCGCATCAACTATCATTTTGTTAACCTCTTCTTCTGATAGCCCAGAGTTCGCCTTGATCGTTACTTTATTCTCTTTTCCAGTTGCCTTGTCTTTAGCAGAAACGTGCAAGATACCGTTGGCATCGATGTCAAACGTTACCTCAATTTGAGGTGTTCCCCTTGGAGCTGAAGAAATTCCTTCAAGATTAAACTCCCCCAACATCTTATTAGTAGTAGCTATTTCTCTTTCACCCTGAAAAACCTTAACAGTAACAGCTGGTTGGTTATCTTCAGCTGTCGAAAAAACCTGAGAATATTTAGTGGGAACAGTGGTATTTTTTTGGATCATTTTTGTCATAACACCACCCAAAGTTTCTATTCCCAACGATAATGGTGTTACGTCGAGTAACAAAACGTCTGAACGCTCACCAGATAAAACAGCACCTTGCACTGCTGCACCAGCTGCAACAGCTTCATCAGGGTTAACATCTTTTCTGGGCTCCTTGCCAAAAAATTCTTTAACAGCATCTTGTACTTTTGGCATCCTAGTCATTCCACCGACTAGAACAACGTCATCAATCTCACTAGCCTCGAGCCCTGCATCTTTTAACGCAACTTCACAGGGTTTGATACTGTTTAAAATCAAATCACCTACCAATCCTTCCAATTTCGCTCTTGTTAGCTTGGTTGTTAAGTGAACAGGCGCCCCATTGGACATAGCTATATAGGGTTCGTTTAATTCCGTCTGTTGGCTAGATGATAATTCTATCTTTGCCCTTTCAGCTGCGGCCTTGATCCTTTGTAAAGCAATTGGGTCTTTGGATAAGTCAACACCGTTCTGTTTTTTAAAATCATCAATAATGAAATCAATGACTCTTTGGTCAAAGTCTTCACCGCCAAGAAAAGTATCTCCGTTTGTAGACAAAACTTCAAACTGTTTTTCTCCATCGACGTCCGCTATTTCAATGATCGAGATATCGAAGGTCCCTCCTCCTAAATCATAAACTGCTATCTTTCTATCTCTTTTTTCAGATTTATCTAGCCCGAAAGCAAGGGCTGCAGCAGTTGGTTCATTAATGATCCGTTTAACTTCCAAACCAGCGATTTTTCCAGCGTCTTTAGTAGCTTGTCTCTGAGCATCGTTGAAATAAGCAGGAACAGTAATTACCGCTTCTGTGACGTCTTGACTTAAATAATCTTCTGCAGTCTTTTTCATCTTCCGTAAAACTTCAGCGGATACTTGTGGAGGAGCCAATTTGTCATCTCTGACCCTTAGCCATGCATCTCCATTCTCTGCTTTTACAATTTCAAACGGCATTAAATCAATATCTTTTTGAACTTCATCGTCCTCATATCGACGGCCGATTAACCGTTTAACCGCGTATAGGGTGCTTTTTGGATTAGTGACGGCTTGCCTCTTGGCAGGAGCTCCTGTCAAAATTTCTCCATCGTCCATGTATGCAATAATGGAGGGCGTAGTTCTTGACCCCTCACTATTCTCTATAATTTTTGGTTTATCCCCCTCCATTACAGAAACGCAACTGTTAGTTGTTCCCAAATCAATCCCTATTACTTTACCCATTAATTTATCCTTTCAAATACTCAATTTTCTTAAAAAAACTAAACTAGCCAGACACAACCACTATTGCTGGTCGAATTACACGATCCGAAATCTTATATCCTTTTTGCAAAACCTCACAAACTGCCCCGACCTCAAACCCATCGTCAAGCTGGTCGATCGATTTTGTAGAAACGGCCTGATGCCAATTGGGATCGAATTTCTCGCCAACATCTGGCTCAATTGCCACAATATTCGCGCGCTCAAAAGCTTGTGTCATTTGCTTCAGGGTTAACTGAACTCCTGACGTTAAATGTTCAATACTTTGTTCCTCTGTCGATAGAGCCTTCTCAAGGCTATCTGCAACTGAAATAACATTAGTCGCGAAGCTTTCAAACGCATACTTTCTTGCATTGCTAACCTCAACAAGTCCTCTCTTACGAATATTTTCCATTTCCGCCTGAAGCCTGAGGCATTTTTCCTGCTCGACCTTTAGCTCACGCTCGACTTTCTCAAAAACCTTGTTGTCATCACCATTATCTAAAATGGACCCGCTATGAGTCTTATCATTATCAGCTTTAGCCCCTTCACCCTCAATAAACTGACTTCCCAGTTCGATGTTATCAGGCTCTATATCAAGACTGTCTGCTATTTCCTTGTATGGATCTTTTTTATCTTTACCCATCATCTAATTCCAATTATCACCGTATATTAATGATATTGGGCCTTAGAATAATAATTCAATAGTAATTGTTAATTTTTCGCACCCAATGCCGTTGCTCTATGTTTTTGAAAAGTGAGTTCGTTAGCATCGGGTTCTTTTCTTCCACCACCGGTAGCCCAACTAGCCATTTCATCAATTGCTATTTCTGCCAACATTTCAACGGCCTGACTTGACCCATTTAAACAAGGTATATATCTAAAATTCTCTCCGCCTGCATCTAGAAAATCTTCTCGGGCTTCCATATCGATTTCCTCTAAAGTCTCTAGACAATCGGATAAGAATCCAGGACAAACGACATCAAGTTTTTTCACTCCATCTTCTTTAGCCAACTTTTGAATCGTTGCAGTAGTGTAGGGCTTCAGCCACTCCGCCTTACCAAACCTTGACTGAAAAGAGATAGTCCATTCTCCCTCTTTCAAATTTAACTCATCAGCAACCAAACGTGCGGTTTTTTGGCATTGACAATGGTAGGGGTCCCCCTCATAAAGGCTTCTAATTGGCACTCCGTGGAAACTAAAAAGTAGGTGAGAAGGCCTTCCGTTGTAATTCCAAAATTCAGCAACTTTATTTGCTACTGCCTGCACATACGCGGACTGGTCGTGGTAACTTTTTATTAACCTAACGGCAGGTGGATTCCTAAACTTACTTAATTTCGTGAATACCTTATCAAAAACTGTTGCAGTTGTGCTTGCCGAAAACTGTGGGTACAGCGGTAACACAACTAACTTACCAACATTGTCCTGAGCCATTTTTTCCAGTGCGCTATCGATTGAAGGGTTACCATACCTCATAGCCAGCTCAACAATTATATTCTTTTGACAATTGTCCCGCTCGCTGAACAAATTCTTTAAGCCTTTTGCTTGCAGCTTTGAATTTACAAGAAGAGGTGATCCGTCTTCTGTCCAAACACTCAAGTATTTTTCAGCCGACTTTTTTGGCCGTATGTTTAGAATAATAAGATTAAGGATCGGCCACCATAGGACTCTAGGTATTTCAACTACCCTTGGGTCCGATAAAAACTCTTTTAAATACTTTTTCAAAGCCCTTGGTGTAGGAGAATCTGGAGTACCTAAATTTACAAGGAGTACTCCGACTTTTTCTGAAGTGCCATGCTTATAATCACTATTGGAATAAAACTGTGGCTTTCCTACTTTCCCAATCACTTGACAGCACCTTCCAAAGAGTTCTGATACTGACTTAAGGAGAGTGACACAAGTTTCGCTGTAACATCAACTATAGACACAACTCTTTGGAACTCCATTCGAGTAGGACCAATTACACCTAAAGTTCCCACTACACGGCCGTTAACAATGCAAGGAGACGCCACAACCGACAAACAAGCCTCTGGCATCAATGAAGACTCTCCACCTATAAATACCCTCACCCCTTTTGAATTTAGACAAATTGACTCCAACAGACCAACTATTCTAGTTTTTTGAGCAAGCAATTGGTAAAGGTTTTTTAACCTCCCTGCATCTTCAGAGAGTTCACTAACATCGAAAAGTTGGTCCTGACCTGATATAACTACAGAGCTTCTGGTCTCTCCAAGTACCATGTTTCCCTCTTCCACAACCTTTTTTAATAATTTTGCTAAATCATCGCGATGACTGCTCAATTCGTTTTTAATAGTATTCCTGACCGTTTCAAACGATAATCCTGAAAATTTATTTGTTAAGTAGTTCCCCGCTTCCTGAAGTTGAGATTCAGAACAACCATTTTCCAATTCAAAAACTCTATTCAAGACCTCTCCTTCAGGTGTCACAAAAATTAATAGGGCTTTTTTATCTGCTAATTTTAAAAATTCTAACTGCCGAAAGCTGTTATTTTTCCGAGATGTAGATACTACCCCAGCAAACTTCGACATATTAGAGAGTAAATTAGCCGCTTGATTAATTATGTCTTTGGGAGTGTCGTCACTCAATGCATCTTTCATCAACTTTACTTCATGGTTTTTTATCGATTTGATAGTTAATAAAGTATCAACGAAAAATCTAAACCCACGAACAGTTGGAATTCGACCAGCTGATATGTGTGGGCTAACAATCATACCCATATCTTCCAATTCAGCCATTACATTTCTCACTGTCGCGGCTGAAATATCAAGCTTTGATGATTCAGCAAGCGATTTTGAACCTATTGGCTGCCCTTCAGCTATATACTTTTCAATGAGGGTCTTTAAAAGTTTTCTGTAGCGATTATCCATTTTAATTTAAACTAACCGTAAACTATTTAACCATACTTTTATGTCGAAAATATCATGACGCTCAAATATTCGTCTGTCGGAATTTTTTGCAAACCGAACGCCAAAATACCAGATGCGTCGAGAACATTACGTTTAATCCTCTCCATCATATCTAAAATAAAAAACCAATGTAGAGTTTTTATAGAGAAAGAAACGGCCGAGCTATTACTACCATCAAATGAATTGGAAGGAAACATTCCACCTATAGGGACATTAAGTGACATAAAAAATTCCATTGATTTAGCAATAGTGATTGGGGGAGACGGCACACTTCTCGGAGTTGCAAGGGAGTTTGCAATACTAGATACTCATATCGTAGGTATAAACCAAGGCAGACTTGGGTTTACCACGGACCTAGATGATAGTGACTTGGGTAATCAACTTTCAAAAATTTTAAATAGCGGCGGTTTATTAGAAGAACGAGATATGCTGGATGTTAAAGTTGTTCGTTCTTTAAAAAATGCCAAAGAAGAAATCTTTTTCAGTGGCTTTGCATTAAATGATGCTGTGGTTAACCGCGGAGCCATTAGCAACATGGTCGAACTAGATGTGTGGGTGGAAGGGTCTTTTTTGCACTCAATCAGAGGTGATGGCCTAATTGTTTGCACTCCAACAGGTTCAACCGCATACGCGCTTTCAGCAAATGGTCCAATTATTCACCCGCAACTATCTTGTATGGCTTTAGTGCCGATTGCGTCTCAGGCTTTGTCAAGCCGACCAATTACCATACCTGCAAACATGGAAATTGTCATAACAGTTAAAAATGGAGCAGGAACAGTTTTACATTGTGACATGCAAACTGTAGCTGAGTTAAATGACCGAGATAGAATTGTAATAAAACAATCTAGTTACAAAGCTAAATTAGTTCATCCAGAAACATATGATTATTTTTCTATTTTGAGAAAAAAATTAAAGTGGAATATCAATCCAACTTTTTAATTATATCCTAGGCAGAATAAACCAAAGGAGTCAAATGCTTAAAAGATTAGAAATTTCAAATTTTGTCTTGGTTCAAAATTTATGTTTAGAATTTTCTCCAGGCTTCAATATTTTTTCTGGAGAAACGGGTGCTGGTAAATCGATAATCATCGACGCTTTAGCCATTCTTTTGGGAAAGAGAGCGGCTTTTATAAAAATTAGAGAAGGCGAACAGCAAGCTGTAATTAGCGCATTTTTTGAGACCACAGAGCATTTGCAAAAAAAAGAACAGGTTAATTTATGGTTTGAGAAACATTTTTTTGTACAGAATCCAAAGGAATTGTTTATTCGAAGGGTTTTAGATCGGTCAGGAAAGTCCCGCGTTTGGATCAATGGTCAAAGTTGTGCTCTTAATCAAATACGCGAGTTAGGAGAACTACTGCTTGAAATTAATGGCCAACATTCACATCAAAAACTCAACTCTGCAAGTTACCAGAAGGACCTTCTTGATGAGTACGCATCATTAAATCATGATAGAAAAAAGCTAAGATCGTCCTGGGAACTCTGGCAGTCTTCTCAAGAAAAACTCGATATATTATTAGAGGAACAATCGGCTATCAAAGAAAAGAGAGAGGTTTTAGCGTGGAAGATTTCGGAGCTAGAGAAGCTTAATTTATCAGAAGGTGAATGGGAAATAATATCTTCAAAACACGCAAAGATTTCGAAACTTTCGGAAACCTTAACAATCATTACCTCTTGCAGTGATGCCCTAGACCGCGATGATGGAATGGTTTCACGGTTAGAAAAGATCTCATCCGAGATTGAAGGACTGATAGAAGATGATGAGGCATTACAAGAAATCTCTACAACTTTTGAAAAGGGAATAATTGAGTTACAGGAAGCATGTTCTGGCTTAAAAAGGTATAAAGCAGCTTGGGAAATCGATGAATCTCAAATACAAGAAATAGAAAGACGGTTTGATGAAATATTAGTAACCTCGCAAAAAATCAAACAAAATCCAGAGCTTCTTCAGGAAACACTTTTTAACTTAAAAGAAGAGTTAATAGAACTTGACAATGATATGGATATTTCCGAATTAGAAAAAAAAGTCAATGACTATAAATCACAATATTTTAATTTAGCGAATGAAATATCTAGGAAAAGAATAGCAGTAAGCGTTGAGTTTAGTTCTATTGTTACAAACTGGTTTAAGAAACTTTCTATGCAAAACTTTATTTTCTCGGTTTCTGTTCGACCAGAAGTTACTCCAAATTCAACTGGCATAGATGCTGTTTCATTTGAAATTTCTCAATTTGAAGGAAAAAATAAACAAAAAATCACCCAAACGGCTTCGGGCGGAGAGCTATCTCGAATAATGCTTGCTATTACAATGGCAATATCAGATGTTTCACGTACACCAACTATGATTTTTGACGAGATAGATGCAGGAATTGGAGGTAACACTGGTGATAGCGTTGGTGAAGTGTTAAAACTGCTGGGAGAGGAACAACAAGTTTTTTGTATTACTCACTTGCCACAAATTGCTGCAAGAGGATCTAATCAATTCCAAATTCAAAAAAAAATTATAGAGAATCGCCCACCAATAACTGAAATTAAAGAATTAGCCTACGAGGAGAGAATTAAAGAAATAGCAAGGATGCTTGGTGACGAATTTGCTAAAGATACTTCAATTGAGCATGCAAAATCCCTGTTATCGACCCACTGTCAAAGAATTTCTAAATCTCAATAACATCATCCATGCTAAATAGGCCAGGATTTTTCTGCCTTGCTACAAAGGTTGCTGCCTCTAATGCTCCCTTAGCGTACCCTGCTCTTGAAGTACAGTTGTGAATTATCTCAAGTGTTTCTCCTGAATCAGCAAAAGTAACGCTATGTTTTCCGACAATATCTCCTGCTCTAAGGACCGAAAAACCAATCTCATTTGCTTGCCTTTCCGAATTTTTTTTATGCCTAGAAAAACAAAAAGATTTTGTTAAATCCCACTCTCTAGATTGTGCGAGTATCGTCCCAAGCCTCAAAGCTGTTCCTGAGGGGGCATCTTTTTTGTGTTTATGATGCGCTTCAAAAACCTCGATATCATAATCCTCACCGTAAATCTCTGCAGCTTTTTTAATCAAAGCAAACATTTTATTTACGCCAACGCTCATATTAGGCGCAACTAAAACTGGAATTGAATTTGATTTATTTTTTATTTCTTCTTTCTGTTTGATTGTAAATCCCGTGGTACCAATAACTATTCCAATAGAATATTTACCACAGAACCTTAGCAACTCTGAAGAATTCTCAGGACAAGAAAAATCAATGAAAACAATATTTTTTTTATTTGCAAGAGAGAGTTTGCTGCAGCTGTGGACCAATTCAACTCCAGACTGCTTTCCTAAAAAAGCCATTGCATCGACACCTTTTTTAATATTTTTTTCATCCTCTATGGCCCCAACTAATTTGAACCTTGCATCAATACTGATTCTTTCAATAATCTCTTTGCCCATTCTCCCAGATGCGCCCGCTAGGACTATATTTACTATATTTGCGTCCAACAATTTTTCCCCTTAAAACTTTCGTACTGGTGTCCTGTACTTTATAAACTCCTCGCTAACCGTATCGCCAGCCCAAGATATTAATTTGTCCCCTTTGAACCTCAACGATAAGCTAAATATTTCTCGGTTACCAGACCCTCTGTTTATCATAAACGTGTAGTCCCACCTGTCTTCGCGAAAAGGGTCAACTATCAGTGGAGTCCCCAAAATTCCTTGAACCCTTACCTTTGTCAGGCCTTTTTCTAACATTAAAACCATCTCATCTGTAATATGATTACCCTGAATAATATCAACTCGGTAAGGTTGTAGCGATTCAGGAAGGCTATTAGCAAATTTTTTGAAGATAGAACTCGATTTAGAGCCGCTATTAGAATTATCTGAGATTGACGTACAACCAGTGCCAGTAGCAATAAAGACTGCAGAAAATATTATAAAAAAAAGTCTCATTAGCGTCCACAAACTTAAAGTAAATAACTTATTATATATCTATGAAACAAAAATTTCCTTTCGAGCATGAGATTCGCAATACTGGGTTAAAGGTTACTGAGCCTAGGCTAAAAATTCTCTCTGTTTTTGAAAAATCTAAGGCAAGACACTTATCCGCTGAAGATATTCATGACACACTTAAGGCAAAATCTGTGGTGGTTGGAATGGCTACTATCTATAGAGCACTTGCTAACTTTGAAAAAGCTGGAATTTTAAATAAGTCCACTTTCGATGACGGAAGGGCAATATACGAAATCAATGAGGGGCCTCACCACGACCATATAGTATGCGTAGATTGCGGTAATGTTGAGGAGTTTGTAGATGAAGAGATAGAGAAAAGACAAAAGAAAATAGCAAATCAAAAAGGGTATTCATTAAAAAGCCATAGTTTAGTTCTATATGGGTCGTGTAGCCAGTGTCTAGGGAAAGTTGACAAATAGATTATGAGAAATGAATTAGATACCCTTGACAAAAAGGTTACTGAATTAGTTCTGCTCAATATAAATCTCAGAAAGTTAAATAAAAGACTACAAAAAGACCTTACAGAAAAAAATAGTGAATGCCAACGTCTTCAAAAGAAAATTGCATTGTCAATAACATCACTAAAAGAAATAAGACAAAAATTTCTTGACAGATGAGATTTAAGTCGGGAATCATAATCGGATGAAAGTTCTAGACTTTTCTATTTTAGATCGCAAATATCAAATATCCTGCCCAGATAGTGAAGAGGAAATTTTAAAAGCATGTGTCGCTCTTGTAGATTCGAGAATGAAAACACTTAAATCTCAAGGAAAACTTCATAGTACGGAAAAAATAGCAATAATGGTGGCGCTTACACTAGCTAAAGATTTCCTTATGGTAGGTGGTGCTAACAAGCAGGACAATTTAGAAAAAATTTCTGAAATATCTACAAAAATAGAAAAAGCGCTTGCACCTCAAGATGATCTTTTTTGAATGTTTTTAGAGTGTTCACGACTTGAGACTAAAATTAATAACATACCAGATGCTACCAAAGGTGCTGATAATAACTGACCCATTGATAAATTAAACGATAGAAACCCGAGAAAACTATCAGGCTCTCGAAAAAATTCAATTAGAAAACGAACCGTTCCATAACCCACCAAAAAAATTCCTGATAAGGTACCAGTTGGAAGTTTTCTTTTCGAAAAAAATAGCATGACGAAAAATAACACGAGGCCCTCCGAAAAAGCTTGATAAAGTTGGGAAGGATGCCGTGGATCAAGCGTTCCAGAAAGAGGGAAAATCATCGCCCAAGGTACAGCTTCATAAGTTGTAATTCGTCCCCATAACTCTCCATTTATAAAATTTCCTATCCTGCCAAAGAAAAGTCCTGGAGTTACTAAAGGAGCCACAAAATCTGTAAGCAAAAGGGTACGATAAAAAAAATTTTTTTTTATAAAAATATTTTTTTTTATAACCAAAAAAATTACTAAGGAACAAACCACTCCTATCAAACCTCCGTGGAATGACATGCCTCCTTCCCAAACAGCAAAAATACTAAATGGATTTTGGGAAAAATAACCTGGATTATAGAATATGACATAGCCCATCCTACCCCCAAACAAAACACCCAGAACTCCATAAAACAACAAGTCTTCAAGATCTTTTACTTTAAGTGCATTTTTGTGAAATCCGTTCTTTAGTTGCTTTCGACCCAACAAAAAAAAACATATGAAACCAGCAAGATACATCAATCCGTACCATCTAACTGGGAACGGACCTAACCACAAAGCTACTGGGTCAAAATTTATGATCATCGCAATTTCATTATCAATGAAGTAGTTCCTGTCTTAAGAACATATTAGAATATAGAGTTGAGACACTACACTATCTAAGAAAATAACACATGAGTAAACTACGATCAAAAAAAGTAACTGCTGGTCCTGATAGAGCACCAAACAGGTCTATGTATTATGGGATGGGATACAAAGAAGAGGATTTTGAAAAGCCTATGGTTGGTCTAGCTAACGCCCAATCAACCATAACGCCTTGCAATAGCGGATTGCAAAAACTAGCTGATGCTGCCGAAAAAGGAATACGAGATTTCAATGGAAACTGTCAAACTTTCGGCACCCCGACCGTTTCTGATGGAATAAGTATGGGAACTGAAGGGATGAAATATTCACTTGTTTCAAGAGAAGTAATTGCAGACTGCATAGAAACATGTGCAAACGCTCAGTGGCTGGACGGAATATTAGTAATAGGGGGTTGCGATAAAAATATGCCTGGAGGAATGATGGGAATAATTAGAGCAAACATCCCCGCGATATATGTTTATGGCGGAACAATCAAACCAGGTAGATACAAAAATAAAGATTTAACGATTGTTTCTAGTTTTGAAGCGGTGGGAGAATTCTCTGCGGGTAAAATAACAAGTGCAGAATTGAAAGAAATAGAAAAAAGATCGTGCCCAGGTACTGGTTCTTGCGGGGGTATGTTTACAGCAAATACAATGAGCTCTGCGTTTGAAGCCATGGGGATGAGTCTGCCATACTCCTCCACTATGGCAAACGAAGATAATGAAAAAGTAAACAGTGCCTATGAATCGGCAAAAGTACTATTAAATGCATTAAGCAACCGAATTCTTCCATTGGATATCATCACTCGTGATTCAATCGAAAATGCAGTATCTGTAATTATGGCAACAGGAGGGTCAACCAATGCTGTTCTTCATTTTTTAGCAATAGCAAATGCCGCAAACATCAAATGGTCGATTGACGATTTTGAGCGAGTAAGAAAAAAAGTTCCAGTTATCTGCGATTTGAAGCCTTCTGGACAGTATGTGACTACAGATTTACATCGAGCAGGAGGAATACCTATGGTGATGAAGATTCTTAGTAATGAAGGTCTTTTAAACACAGACTGTTTAACTATTTCAGGACTAACTATTGGACAAGTTCTGAATAAAATTGATGTACTANAGTGCGAAGAAAAAATTATAAGAAAGGTTGACAATGCTCTTTATTCAGAGGGTCATCTTGCAATNTTAAAAGGTAATTTNTCACCAGANGGATGTGTGGCTAAAGTTTCTGGCGTAAAAAGACCTNTCATAACNGGACCTGCTCGGGTTTTTAATTCGGAAGAATATGCCATGGACGCTATTTTAAAGAACAAAATCAAACCAGGGGATGTGGTAGTAATAAGATATGAAGGTCCAAAGGGAGGCCCTGGAATGAGAGAGATGCTCGCGCCCACTTCCGCCTTAATTGGTCAAGGTCTAGGAGAAAGTGTTGCCTTAATCACTGATGGCAGGTTTTCGGGCGGTACCTGGGGCATGGTTGTCGGACATATTTCCCCTGAAGCGTATGTTGGTGGAACTATTGGGTTGGTAAAAGAGGGAGATTCCATAACAATTAATGCGAATGAGAGACTTATTGAGGTAAATTTATCTGATGAAGAACTGACCATTAGGCGCAAAAATTGGGAAAAGCCAACTAGAAAATATACCTCTGGAGTTTTAGCCAAGTATGCTAGCTTAGCCACATCAGCCAGCCTCGGAGCCCATACTGTGCCTTCTGAGAATCTTTAATGGAAATCTTTACTCAACAACTGCTCAATGGCATTGTTCTTGGTAGCGTTTATGCAATGGTAGCAGTAGGGTATACGATGGTATATGGGATATTACAACTAATTAACTTCGCACATGGAGAAGTTTTAATGGTGGGAGCAATGCTTGGGCTTTCTTTTGTCACCTTTGTAACTGTACTGTATCCTTCTTTGCCAGCAGCTTTTATTTTGGTAGGTGCCATCAGTGTAGCTGCAGTGGCATGTCCGATACTCTCTGCTACTATCGAAAGAATAGCTTATAAACCATTGCGAAAAGCGCCCAGATTAGCTCCGCTTATTACCGCAATTGGTGTTTCAATCATTTTACAAACGCTTGCCATGATAATCTGGGGAGCAAATCCTAAAGTTTTCCCAGACTTACTTCCAACAAATACTTTTTTAATCGGTGGAGCAATTATTGCTCCAAAACAATTATTAATCCTGTTTGTGGCATTTTTTTCAATGGTGCTACTCATTTTCCTAGTAAATAAAACAACTTTGGGACGAGCTATGCGTGCAGTTTCAGAAAGTCCTTCAAATGCAAGCTTACTTGGGATTTCTGTGGATAGTATTATTAGAATAACGTTTATGCTTGGAGCTATTCTTGCTGGAGTTGCTGGGGTTTTAGTTGCATTAAACTATAATTTTGTCCACTTTACTATGGGCTTTCTTTTAGGTCTAAAGGCTTTTACCGCGGCAGTTTTAGGAGGTATAGGAAATATAGCTGGAGCGGTTCTAGGAGGATTATTACTAGGTGTAATAGAAAGCTTAGGGGCTGGATATATAGGAGATTTTACAAACGGATTTCTTGGGAGTCATTACCAAGATATTTTTTCCTTTGTAATTTTAATTATAGTTTTGTTATTCAAACCAACTGGCATCCTTGGGGAAAAAATTGCTGATAGAGCCTAAACTTTTTAAAAACAGGAAGTTTCTTATCAAGAGCTTACTTGTAGTCTTGGTTTTTTTACCCTTCATAGTAGAACTATTTGGTAATGCATGGGTTCGAATATTGGCATTTTCACTTCTTTACATTATGCTTGCCCTTGGATTAAACATTGTAATAGGATTCGCTGGCTTACTAGACTTAGGTTATGTTGCCTTTTATGCTGTCGGGGCGTATTTGTTTGCCTTGTTGTCTTCACCCCATCTAATTGAAAATTTTACTCATCTACAGTTATTGTTTCCAGCTGGCTTTGATTTTCCAAGTTGGACTTTGTTGTTTTTAGGTGCAATTGTGGCTGGATTCTTTGGGCTTTTGTTAGGCTTTCCAGTTTTACGGCTCCGCGGTGATTATCTAGCAATCGTGACTCTAGGTTTTGGAGAGATAATTAGAATATTTTTGAATAATCTCAACACACCAATAAATCTGACGAACGGTCCTCAGGGGATAGGTAGCATTCAACCTTTACTATTGTTTAGCATAGATTTTAGTAAGAGCCTTGAACTTTTTAATATTTCGATATCATCCTTACAGTTACACTATTATTTATTTTTAGTTTTAACGTGCTTTATTGTTCTTGTATCGAATCGGTTGGAAAAGTCCAGACTAGGTAGAGCATGGATTGCCGTACGAGAGGACGAGACAGCTGCCAAAGCCTCTGGTATAGATACAACCAGAGTAAAATTATGGGCATTTGTTTTAGGAGCCTCTTTTGGCGGTGTTTCAGGTTCTTTATTTGCTTCTTTTCAAGGTTTTATTTCCCCAGAAAGCTTTATTTTGATGGAAAGTATCGTAATCGTGTCGATGGTTGTTTTGGGAGGGATGGGAAACGTTTACGGGGTTGTATTAGGCGCTGTTCTACTTTATGCAATTCCAGAGATCTTACGATTAGTTGCAAAACCTAGCCAAGAATTTATACTGGGTTATGAGTTAATCCCAGCAGAAGCATTAAGAATGTTGGTATTCGGAGTCGCACTAGTAACAATTATGCTTTTTAGACCCGAGGGCTTATTCCCGAAAAATAAATGATAGTCGATAAGTGTAAATCAAAACTACTTTCAACCAAAAATGTAAGTAAAAACTTTGGTGGTGTTTTAGCGGTAGATAATGTTTCGATCGAAGTCCACGAAAATAAAATTACTGGACTAATAGGACCTAATGGTGCCGGAAAAACGACGCTTTTTAATTTAATTACTGGCTTGACAAAACCATCGTCTGGCGAATTTTTTCTCTTAGGAAAAAAGTATTCCCCTTTCAAAATTCATAAGGTTGTTGAAAAAGGGATTGCTAGAACTTTCCAAAACATCAGACTATTTAATAACATGTCAGTCTTAGAAAACGTTATGGTAGGAAGACATGTAAAAACAAACTTTTTTTCAATGGGTGTCTTTTCTAGCTTGTTTAGGATAACAACTTACAACAACTGTGAAAACAAGCAAAAAGAAATTTGTATTCGTATTTTAGAAAAAGTTGGCTTATTAGAAAAAAAAGACTTGATGTCTTCAAACTTATCTTACGGTGACCAAAGAAGATTAGAAATCGCAAGAGCGCTAGCCTGCGAACCTAAAATCCTTGCCTTAGATGAGCCAGCAGCTGGAATGAATCCGACTGAAAAAATAAAACTTAAAAAATTAGTAAAGGAATTATTATTTGAAAAAGTCACTATTCTTATTATTGAACATGATGTAAAACTAATGTCAGACCTTTGTGACCATATATATGTAATGGATAGAGGAAAAATCATCAGTAGCGGCAAACCAACTGATATAAAAAATGACAAGAAAGTTATAAAGGCTTATCTCGGAAGTACTTCGAAATGAATAAATCTGGATATAATTCAAACTCACAAAATTTAATTATAAAAATAGATGCTCTTGAACTTTGCTATGGAAATATAGCTGCAGTCAGAAGTTGTTCATTTTCTCTTAAAAAACATGAATGTTTAGCTATGATTGGTGCTAATGGAGCTGGAAAAACGACGTTATTAAAAGGATTAGCTGGAATAAAAAACCCAAGAAAAGGAAAGGTTTTTTTTAAAGGTCAAAATATCACGCAAACTCCACCTCATGTGAGATCCTCAATGGGTATAACGCTTGTGCCGGAAGGTCGAGGTATTTTTGCTAGACTAACCGTTAAGGAAAACCTTTTACTTGGTGGATATGCAAAAAAAATGTCCAAGTTAGAATTAAAACAGAATATTGAAAAACAATTGAATGTTTTTCCTCAACTTAAAGAAAAAATGCTTCAATTAGCTGGAACTCTATCTGGAGGTGAGCAGCAAATGCTCTCAATCGCTCGAGCTTTAATAGGTAAGCCAGAGCTATTACTTCTCGATGAGCCATCAATGGGTCTAGCACCAATCGTTACTGAACAAATTTTTAAAGTGATAGCCTCTATAAAAGAAGAGGGTGTAAGCATAATTATTGTTGAACAAAATGCTGCTTTGGCTTTAGAGACAGCAGACATGGCAATAATAATTGAATCAGGAGAAATCACTCGTCGTGCAAAAGCATCAGAACTGTTAGAAGATGACTCTGTTCAGAAAGCTTATCTAGGCGTCTAATCAACAAAGACATGAACAATAAAACACTAAAAATTTCAGAGCAAAAACACAAAAGAAAAACAATATTAATTATTGGATTTGGTCAAGTTGGAAAAAAAATACTCGCAATGAAAAGTTTTTCTAAAGAGTTGAGAAGTATGAAATTTGTTTGCGCTTGTAGAACAGAAATAAGAGAGAAAAAAGTATACCAAAAACAAACTTCTTTCTTGTCGATAGACGTGGATCATAAAAAAAATATTGAACGACTTGCTAACCTTTGTGACAGATTGATTGTCCTTACCCCTACAAGTGACTCACGTAAGTTTAAAAAGGACAATTTGATAGATACGAGAATGCACAACTTAAAGCTAGCAATGTTAAAAAATAATAACTGGAAAAAGAAAGGGGTTTATATTAGTACGACTGGAGTCTACGGAAACAAAAAAGGAACTACCGTTGATGAAACTGAATCATGCTACCCCACAACAAAACGAAGCTCCAGGAGACTATATGCAGAAAGAATTTTACGTGACTTACAGTTCCATATTTTGAGAGTACCTGGCATTTACTCAATCGATAGACTCCCAATTTTACGGTTACAAAGAGCAGTACCAGCTTTAAATGACTATGAAGACGTTTATACAAATCATATTCACGAAACTGACCTTGCCAAAATCTCATATTTTGCACTATTCAGGGGAAAATCTCATAGAATAACGAATGCAGTAGACAATTCTAATTTAAAGATGGGTCAATATTTTGATCTCATAGCGTCTGCTGTTGGTCTTGAAAAACCCCCTCGTGTTTCACTTAAGGAGATTGAAAATTTAGAAAAAAGCGAAAAAATTTCACCTATGGCGGCCAGCTTCTTTTACGAATCGAGAAGGCTCAAAAACAATCGGCTTAAGAAAGAAATAAAAACGATATTCGATTACCCAACTGTTCAAGATTTTATTAAAAAAAACAGTAAAAACTTGTCTACTCTCCGACAAAAGCTCTTTCAATGACATAATCCCCTAACTTGCCCTGACCAGGGGAAACTGACAGTCCATATCCATCCAAGATTTTTGATGTTTCATTCAACATCGAGGGACTACCACAAATCATTGCCCTATCATCTTCCCGACAAATCTCAGGAATATCCAAATCCTTGTATAGTTTTCCTCCTGTCATAGCGTTTGTAAGCCTACCCGTATGAGTAAAAGCTTCTCTTGTTACCGTTGGGTAGTAAAGTAACTTGTTCTTCAAAAGCTCTGACAAAAACTCATCTTTTGGAAGGTCATCCTCGATGTATTCTTTGTAGGCGAGCTCAGCTCTTTGTCTTACCCCGTGAACTAGAATTACTTTATCGAACTTATCATATGTTTCTGGATCCCTAATAATACTCATAAATGGGGCAAGCCCAGTTCCAGTTGAGAGCAGGTAAAGTCGTTTACCAGGATTTAGATCATCAATCACCAATGTGCCAACCGCTTTTTCACCAACGAGTATTTTATCGCCCTCCTTTATATGCTGAAGTCTGGATGTTAAAGCCCCATCTTGCACTTTTATTGATAAGAACTCCAAATGATCCGCATAATTCGGACTAACTACACTATATGCCCTTAATAAGGGTTTACCGTCAACCTCTAACCCTATCATAACAAAGTGACCATTCTGAAACCGCAAAGACCTGTTTCTAGTGGTCTTGAAGGAAAATAGTGTATCAGTCCAGTGCTTTACTTCAATCACTTCTTCCTTTGTACATGCTCCCATGGATAACTCCTATTCCGACTCTATTAAAGCGTGGTATTCAAGGTCAGCTATGGATACAACCTCTAATGCCTTCTCATGCGTTGCAGCCAAAACTACTGGAGGAGCAACACCTGCTTCCGCCGCTTCCTTCCATCTACCTGCGCATACACACCATTGGTCTCCAGGGTTCAAACCTGGAAATTCGAACTCTGGCCGAGGCGTAGACAAATCATTACCTTCCTTGGACGAATAAAGAAGAAAGGCCTCAGTTACACGAACGCAAATGGTGTGTGAGCCAAAATCTTGCTCACTTGAATTACAACATCCATCTCTATAAAAACCAGTTAATGGGTCTATGCTACAGGGCCTAAGTGTCTCACCTAGTACATTCTTTGCATCAATTGACAACGACTATCCTCTAAATTAAATCCTTTACAAGATTGTTACGCAAATCTATAGACACCGGGTCAATCGAAACAGAGTACTGTGTATGATCTACGCCGATGGACATCCCCACCCCATAATGTAAAGATTTTATCATATCTTCATCCAACTCAAACCTTAAAAAATGAACAGCTGACGTTTTTTCATCATTTTCCCTAGCTAGATCTTCATCGGCTATAGCCCAGACCTTATCTCTTCCCTCTACTCTGACCCAAACTTTATCCTCTATTCCTTTTAAACTTTTCAGTTTCTCCCTACGAACAGCTTCATCTGAGTATTCAATCATCATTGTGCATTTAAAATTAGTCCCGTCAGGGATTAGCGGATTATAAGCCTCCAATTCGTCCACTATCCCCTCTTCTTCAAAAGTTTTTTCAATCCGCAAAATTTCCTGCACTTGATATTTTATGGTTTGAGCGTCTTCAAAATGTAGCGTTAGGTTTTCTCCTAAACTTACCATCCTGCTCTTCTTATGTTCTATCATTTCTTTCCTAAACTTATCCCTTACCCGTGCATAATGCTCGAGAGTCCATAATGAATTTTTGGTAAGTTTTTTAATTTCCATAACACTATCTCCTATTTATTTAGCACTATAAGCCTCTAACAAAATGGTTAGAGGATGTTTAACTTTTTTGTCAGCATCTTTTCCAATTCCTTGTTCAATATGATGAGCAGCAAGTTGACAATCTGAAGCAATTACGTCAGGGAGCCCGTCTTTTCCTTTTGGATGTGCTTTCATCTGTCTAAACACTGGTCTCCCAATCTTCATAGCTGTTTCATGAAATTCCTTTTTTACTCCCCAAGTACCAGCATGCCCAGAACACCTTTCAACAGTTTTAATCGAAGTCTCAGGAAGCTTCTCGAGAATTTCACGTGTTTTTTGACCTACATTTTGTACTCGTAAGTGACAACTGACATGGTATGAAACATTCCCTGCTCCTGACTTAAACTTGGTGTTAAAAAGATTATCTCTATCTCTAGCTTTAAAATATTCAAAAGGGTCCATCATTGCCTTTGCA
>NYVY01000062.1 GCA_002684875.1 Pseudomonadota bacterium | reverse complement strand
TCTTTTTGAGTAATAGCAGATAAGAGAAGATGCTCTCTTACCAAAAAACAAACTAGTTCAGTATCAGCTGGATTCAAGTTAAATTGTTTTCCAAATTTTTTTACCTCATCTTCACCTAAAATTGAGTGGTCACCTCCGCGTCCTTTTGCTATATCGTGAAAGAATGCTGAGAGGTAAAGGGTCCACGGCTGAATTAATGTAATAAGTTCACTACAAAGCGGAAATTCATGAGTATGTTCAATTTTTGTGAATCTCTCCAAGTTTTTAATTACTTGTAAAGTATGTTGATCTACGGTGTATATATGAAACAAGTCATGTTGCATTTGCCCAATTATCTGTCTGAATGAAGGGATTATCCTTCCTAAAACACCAAGCTTATGCATGAGTATTAATGTCTCAGAAACTTTTTTTTCGGTTTTAAATACATTAAGAAAAAACTCTCTAGTTTTAATGTTATTTGCAAATTGGTCAGAAATTTCACGTCTCTTGCTCCAAATAAACCTTGTTGTTCTGGGACTAAAACCTGTTGCGCTTGAAGTACTTTGAAAAACTCGAAAGCAATCTAGAATACTCTCTGCAGGGTTTGAAACTTCGCCCTCTGATTTGTAGTCGATTAACCCTTTAAATTCATAGAATCCGTCACAAATTTTATGAACCCAAGGGTTCATTTTAGGTTCAAGTAGTTTTTTATTTTTTGGGTTGGACAATCTTAATTCAATATTGGCTAAAAACATTTCTAAAATCTGAAATATAACCTTGGCAGAATTGAAATATGATTGCATTAATTGCTCGCTTGCCCGTCGGACGTCATTATCGCGATAACCTAACCTTTTGGCAACCATTGTTTGCAAATCAAAAATTAGTCGATCTTCAGTTCTGCTGGCGATAACATGTAAATAAGAACGGATTTTTTTTAAGTTTTTTTCATGACTATTTAACTGCTTTGTTTCCTCAAGTGTAAGCAATTCGCTTTGAGATATAACGCTCGAGTTAAAAGCATATTTATATTGAGCACATATCCATTTTATGGTCTGAACATCTCTGAGACCCCCAGGTGACTCTTTAATGTTTGGTTCTAAACTGTAAGGTGTGTCTTGGAACCTCGCATGCCGTTTTTTAAGTTCAAGGAGTTTTGACGTGGAGTAACTCAAAGAATCAATACTTTCTTGTCGTCTTTTCTTTAAAAGGGAAAAGAGGTCTTTTTCCCCAACTAAAAATCGAGCATCCAACAAATTGGTAGAAACTGATGAGTCTTTTTTGGCTAAGTCGATACATTCACTTATCGTTCTCACGCTTTGTCCTGCTTCTAGACCAATATCCCAGAGGGACGATATAAAAACGGATATTTGCTCTTTTATTGTTGATTTAAATTCATCTGGTAGAAGAATTAATAAATCAATATCCGAGTAAGGGGCCAAATCACTTCTTCCGTATCCCCCAACGGCGATCAAACATGGACCCTCTATATTATTGTTTCTCCATAATTCAATGATTATAGAGTCAACCCCCTTAGCATAATTAGCTAATAATGGCTGAATTTCAGTGTTTGAATCCCATGCGTTAAAATTTTTTTCTTTTAAACTTGAGAGCTTATGTTTGAGTTGGGGAATCATTTGTCAGCCTTTTTTGTCGAAAATTTGTCTGGACTACCATCAGATATAGTTAAAACTTCATAACTCTCTTCAGTAACTAAAATCGTATGTTCCCATTGTGCTGAGAGACTTCTATCTTTAGTTACGATTGTCCAACCGTCAGGCATTTCCTTAACATCCTTTTTTCCAAGATTTATCATAGGTTCAATTGTAAAAGTCATTCCTGCTTTTAGTTTTTCTCCAGTGTTGGATGTTCCGTAATGCAAGACTTGTGGAGATTCATGAAATTTTTTTCCAATTCCATGTCCACAAAACTCCCTTACAATTGAATAATTGTGGCTTTCTGCAAAGACCTGAATTGCTGATCCAATATCTCCTAACCGAGCTCCTGGTTTTACTTGGTTGATGCCTTTCCACATTGCTTGGTGCGTTATTTCAACAAGACGTTTAGCGGCGATAGAGGGTTTTCCGACAAAAAACATACGGCTTGTATCTCCATGAAACCCATTTTTTATAACTGTTATGTCAATGTTTAAAATATCGCCATTCTTAAGAAGTTTTTGACCTGGTATTCCATGACAGATTTGATGATTAACCGACGTACAAATCGATTTCGGAAAGGGTTTATACCCTGGAGGCGCATAGTTTAGCGGAGCTGGTATTGTACCCTGCTGTTCAATCATGTAATCATGGCACAGTTGATCCAACTTTTCCGTTGTAACACCAGCTTTGACATAAGGAGTGATAAAATCTAGAACTTCGGAAGCTAATCGTCCTGCAACTCGCATATTAGTGATTTCTGCTTTAGATTTGATTGATATCGTCATAACTAGTAGAATAATATGTTTTTCCAAACTTTTAAACTGGAGATTTAGATGTCTGTATCAATGAGAGAAATGCTAGAGGCGGGAGTTCATTTTGGGCATCAAACTCGCTTTTGGAACCCGGGTATGGCGCCACATATATTTGGACACAGAAATAAAATTCATATAATAAATTTAGAATCAACCGTAAGAAAGCTTGCTGAGTCGGTAAAATATGTTAAGACTCTTGCGAGCAATAAAGGAGTGATAATGTTCGTCAGTACAAAAAGAGCATCTCGGGATATTATTTCGGAAGAGGCTCGCCGCTGTGGAATGCCATTTGTAGACCAGCGTTGGTTAGGCGGAATGATGACAAATTTTAAAACGGTTAAAGCGTCTATAACTCGTTTAAAAGAGATGGAAACGGTTGTCTCGGACGGTGGTCTTGAGACTTTAACAAAAAAAGACGCACTTAACTTTAATCGAACGTTAGAAAAGCTCAATAAGGGATTAGGCGGAATCAAAGATTTAACTGCTCTACCTGACGCGATTTTTATAATTGACGTTGGATATCATAAGATTGCAGTACAAGAAGCTAATGCCTTAAATATACCAGTCGTAGGTGTAGTTGATACAAACAACTCTCCTGCTGGTGTTGATTATGTGATTCCTGGAAATGATGATTCTAGTAGAGCTGTAAAACTCTACGCTAAAGAAATTGCTGATGCGATAATAGAAGGCCAAAAAAAATCAGTAGATGAAATTTTGAATAATGAAGAAAATAACCCTTCAGGAGAAGAGTTTGTAGAGGTGGAAACTAATGAGTCAAATTAAAGCTTCACAGGTAAAGGAACTCAGAGACAAAACTGATGCACCAATGATGGAGTGTAAAAAAGCTTTATCTGAGGCTGGTGGCGATTTAAAAAAAGCTGAAGAGGTATTACGAGTAAAATTAGGTTCAAAGGCTGGAAAAACTGCATCTAGAATTACTGCAGAAGGGGCAGTTTCAATATTTGTTGAAGGGCAAAAAGCTTGTATCTTGGAAGTTAATTGTGAGACAGATTTCGTTGCTAAAAATGATGAGTTTATCGAATTTGTAAGAAATTTAGCTGAAAAAATTACCAAACTTCCTCAAGATAGTTTAACAGTCGGCGACCTTAAGCAAATTCAGTATACCGATGATGAGACAGTAGAACAATTTAGAGCTAATTTAATAGGAAAAATTGGAGAAAATATTTCAATCAGAAGGTTTCAGATAAAAAGAGCAGAGGGTTCTTTTCAATCTTACCTACATGGTTCAAAGATCGGTGTTTTAGTGGATTTAGTTGGTGGTCATCAGGAGTTAGGGAAAGACATTGCAATGCATATTGCGGCAATGAAACCCAAGGCAGTAAATGCTAGCGAAATTGATTCAGAATTGATTGAGAGTGAAAAAAGAATTGCAGCGGAAAAGGCGGCTTCCAGCGGAAAACCTCCAGAAATAGTTGAAAAGATGGTTGCTGGAGCGGTAAATAAGTATTTGAAAGAGGTCTCTTTAACTGGTCAGGTCTTCGTTAAGGCAGATGATGGAAAAATCACCGTAGGTGAGCTGCTCAGTAATGTGGGTGCCAAAGTTGCTTCCTTTGAGTTGTTTACTGTTGGTGAGGGATTAGAAAAAAAATCGGAAAATTTTGCCGAGGAAGTTGCAGCAACTAAGGCTGCCTCAAAAAATTGATATAGTTGATGACAGGATTTTAAAACTTGGAATTTAAATAAGGTGGACTCCAGTAAAAAACCATACAAAAGGGTTCTGTTAAAACTTTCTGGTGAAGCTTTGATGGGTTCCAGCCAATTTGGTATAAATAAGCAAACTATTGATTCTATCGTAAAAGAAATTAAGCAAGTTTATGATTTAGGGGTTGAACTCGCGGTCGTCATTGGAGGAGGTAACATTTTTCGTGGGGTGGCATTAGGTGCAACTGGTCTTGAGCGTGCTACTGCAGATTATATGGGGATGATAGCAACAGTCATGAACGCAATAGCTTTGCAAGATGCTATGAGACAAGCGAATGTTGAAGCGAAAGTTCAATCTGCCATTAGAATAGATCAAATTGTTGAGCCGTATATGAGGCAAAAGGCTATGAGGTACCTTTTAGAAAAAAAAATAATCATTTTTGCTGCGGGTACTGGAAACCCTTTTTTCACCACTGATACAGCAGCAGCACTAAGAGGAGCAGAGATTGGTGCAGAGCTATTGATTAAGGCCACCAGGGTGGAAGGCATTTTTGAAAGTGACCCCGAAAAAAATCCTAACGCAAAAATGTTTAATTCTATCTCATTTGATGACGTTATCAATAAAAAACTTCGTATAATGGACGCAACTGCCTTTGCACTCTGTAGGGATCAAAAGCTTCCCGTTCAAGTTATAAAAATCACAAAAAGTGGAGCTTTGCTCTCAGCAGTTATGGGGAAAGAGGAAGGAACATTTGTCTTCAATGATTAGACTTAAAAGCTTATGGAAAATGATATAAAACAAAACGCTGAGCGTAAAATGAATAAAGCTATAGAAGTGTTAAAGCAAGATTTTGCGAAAATCAGGACAGGGCGAGCACACCCCAGCATTCTAGACCAAATATCGGTCGATTATCACGGAACTTCATTACCCATAAATCAAGTGGCTACGGTAACGTTGCTTGATTCACAGACGATTTCGGTAACTCCTTGGGAAAAACAGATGATTCCCTTGATTGAAAAGGCTATTCTTGAATCTAACATTGGTTTAAATCCTGCTTCAGTTGGTGGGCTAATTAGGGTGCCCATGCCACCTCTGTCTCAGGAGAGGAGAAAAGAACTTATTAAAGTTGTAAAAAGCTATTCTGAAGACTCTAAAGTATCGATAAGAAATGTGAGACGGGATGCAAATGAGGCTTCAAAAAAACTTCTTAAGAAAAAAGAAATTTCTTCTGATGAAGATAAAAGGTCACAGGACGAAATCCAAAAGTTAACAAATGAGAAGATTAGAATTGCAGACCAACTGCTATCCGCAAAAGAAAATGAAATAATGACTGTTTGAGGTTTTTTGTTATTGGAATAAAAATTGCAAGATAAGTTAGAAAACTACAGTTTATCATTAAAACATCTCGCAGTAGTTATGGATGGAAACGGGCGGTGGGCACAAGAAAGGGGGCTTCCAAGAAATCTTGGTCACGAACAAGGTGTAGAAAGTCTGAAAAATCTTGTGAGAAACTGCACTGAAATGGGTATTGGATTTTTAACAGTATTTGCTTTTAGCTCAGAAAACTGGGCACGTAGTAAGTCTGAAATTAATTTCTTAATGACTTTGTTTGTCCGTACGATAAACAATGAACTAACTAAGCTCGATAATCAGGGAGTTAGATTAACATTCGTGGGTGATAAATATGGCCTTCCAAAATCTCTGATTAATACTATGAATGTTTCGGAGACGAAGACAAGAAGCAATAAAGGATTAAAACTTAATATTTGTTTTAATTACGGTGGCAAGTGGGATATCGTGCAAGGAATTAAAAATCTTATAAAAAATGACCCCGACTTGCTGAAAAATTATAACTCCCTAACAGAAGAAATTTTTTCAAAACATTTATCACTGTCTGAATCCCCATCACCAGACCTTTTCATAAGAACTGGTGGAGAGAAAAGACTGAGTAATTTTTTACTCTGGGATTTAGCGTATACAGAGTTATATTTTACTGACACCTTCTGGCCTGATTTTAACGAAAATCATTTAAAGATGGCTGTCGATTTTTACTACAGTAGGAAAAGAAAATTTGGCGGAACGAGTGAAACAAATAACCTTATAGAAACACCAGAAGAAAAAAGACAGGTAGTTAAGTGTGGTAATTGATTTTTTCTATACCTGATTAATTGTTTTAAAAAATGAAAAAAAATATCCTTTTCCAAAGATTCTACACTGCTTTTTTTTTGATAACGGTAACGTTTTCTTTTCTTTTTTTTTACGATGGAGTTTTCTTTCCTTATATGCTCTTGGCTTTCCATTCAATAATACTTTGGGAATGGGTGGGTTTACATAAAACAACACATACGCAAAAGATGTTGTCGATAGCATTATTTTTTTCTTCCGCGCTAATTCTACTTCATGGAAACCCCTCAAATGAGCTTGTCATTACTTTATTGGTTTTTGGAACCTTTTATTGGCTATTTGTTGTACCTCTTATTGTATTCAAAAAACTACCAATAAAAAACTTACTGTCAGTATCTAGTGCCTTTATCTTTTCACTTGTAAGCTTTTTAGGGTTGACCAAAGCATTTGATATAGGTGTCGTATTCTTTTTTTCTATTATATGTGTAGCTTGGATTATCGATTCATCTGGTTATTTTTTTGGAAAGAAATTTGGAAAAAAAAAGTTAAACCCATCTATTAGTCCTAACAAAACATGGGAAGGTGTTTTTGGAGGTATCTTTATGCTTTTCTTATACAGTATAACTTTGGTGTTCATAGAAAACACTTGGCAGTTCTTTATTTATCAAAATTTTGGACTCATGTTATTAATAGTTTCAAACATAATACTTTTGATCATTTCTATTTATGCTGACCTGTTTGAATCCTTGCTAAAAAGAAATGCTGGAGTAAAAGACTCTGGATCAATCCTTCCAGGACATGGTGGTTTTTTTGACAGATTTGATGCATGTTTGGCTATATCTCCTTCACTGGTTTTAGTCTTACTACTAAACCAGATATGAAATGGATCTCTCTTCTTGGAGCAACTGGATCAATTGGAAAAAGNACTCTTGATATTGTACGAACNTGGCCTGATAAATATAAANTATATTCCTTAGTTGCNAACAAAAATTTTACNGAGATGGAAAGGTTAGTAANAGAGTTTTCTCCTGAAGTTGTTGTAATGAACGACCCAATTTCTGCAAAAGAACTAATGAAAAAAATTAAGACTAAAGTTCTCACAGGAAATGATGGGATCAAAGCTGCGACCGACTCAAAAAAGGTTGATGTAGTGGTTGCGGGAATTGTTGGTTTTGATGGGCTAGAATCTATACTTACTGCTATTGATTCAGGTAAGAATATACTTCTGGCGAACAAGGAGGCGATTATATGCGCTGGTGATCTACTGATAGATCATCTTAAAAAAACACAGAGCAAAATTATTCCTATAGATAGTGAACATAATGCAGTTTTTCAGTGTCTTGGAAAGGGTTACGAATGTTTTAAAAAGCCTAATAATGTAAATAAAATAATTTTAACGGCATCTGGCGGTCCTTTTAGAGATGCAACGCTTGATGAAATGAAAACAGCTACGATAGCTCAAGCTCTCAATCATCCAAACTGGAAGATGGGTGATAAAATAACAATTGATTCTGCGACAATGATGAATAAAGGTCTTGAGGTCCTCGAGGCTCACTGGCTATTTAATTTGGATAACCATGAGATTGGTGTATTGATTCATCCTGAGAGTGTTGTTCATTCTATGGTAGAGTTTGTTGATAAATCAACGTTAGCTCAGTTATCAAGCCCTGATATGCGTGTTCCAATCAGTTATGGTCTCTCTTGGCCATCCAGAGAAAAAAGCAAATTTGGGGCTGTTGATTGGTCTAAATTAAGTAAACTATCATTTCATGAAGTTGATGAAAAAAAGTTTCCTGCTATAAAAATTTCCAGAGAAGTTCTCTATGAAGGGAATTCTGCTGGCATGATACTTAATATCGCAAATGAAATCGCTGTCGATGCATTTTTAAAAGGGAAGTTACCTTTTTTAAAAATTACTGATGTTATTCAAGATGTTCTATCATCAATGGCGGATCACTTCAGCTACAAGATTAGAAACTTGGAAGATTTAGAGGAACTAAGAATAAAAGTCATGAGTAAGGCAAAGGCAAAGGTTAAATAGATAATGCAAGTCCTGATAATGTTAGCTACGCTAACCTGTCTTATTTTTATTCATGAACTAGGACATTATTTTGCTGCAAAATTGATAGGAATACGAGTTCGAAATTTTTCTGTTGGCCTAGGGCCATCTGTTTTTAATTGGACAGATGGGACGGGGACAAAATGGTCTTTAGGGCTATTACCGATCGGTGGTTATGTACAATTGACAGATAGAGAAGATTATCAGACCAACAAAATTACAAAAGAAGAAAAATTTTTTTCTTCGTGTTCCTTTGTTGAAAAAACATTTGTTACTTTAGCAGGGCCGATTGCAAATATTTTCTTTTCCATTTTTTTAATGTTTTGTATCGGATTTTTTGGGCCACTAAAAATATTGCCAGTGATAAGTGACCCAAATAAGGGAACTGTCGCTAAAAACATTGGTCTGGTTGAAGGCGATAAAATACTTCAATTCAATGATAGAACTATTTATAATTTTAAGGATCTAGAAGTAGCCTTGAGTGAACAAAGCTTTTTTGATAGAAAAAATATTTTTGTTTTTGAACGTAAAGATAATATACAAGAGATAGTATTTAAATACCCTGTAAGCATAAAAAATTTTTCTGAGCGAGAGTTTTTAAAAAAAATTGGATTGTCATCAAAAACTTCAGGCTATAAAGTACGCGATGTAAAGAATTATTCTGTTGCAGAAAAAATAGGTTTGAAAAAGGGTGACCTAATACTTTCTATTAATGGTACTAAATTAGATTCTACAAACTCTTTTTCCCAGATATTCAGTTCCAAACCAATACAATCTATAGTTGTTGAGAGAAAAGATATTGAAAATGATTCCCCATCCGAAATTATTACGATCGCAGAATTTAAAACGGACGGTGATAAAAATTTAGGAATTGTTTTAGAGCCAGTGTTTAGTTATACCGAAAGAAGAATGCTTCTTGAATCAATATTATTTGCATTAGAGGAAACATTCAAACTTTCCACAGAAGTAGTTGATATTCTTTTTAACTTCTTTAAGCAACCTTCGTCATATCAATTTTTAGAGAGTTTGTTGAAAACAGCTGATTCTTCCTCTATTACCAATGGAGGCTCTTACTTTGGATATTTAGCTATTCTTGCACTAATTAGTATTAGCATCGGAGTTATAAATCTTTTACCTATTCCTTCTCTAGATGGGGGCAATTTTGTTATATTTATTATTGAGAAAATAAGAAATAAACCATTTAGTTATATTGTTTTATCCCTTGTTCAGAGAATCGGTATATTATTAATAATCACGGCTACATTGTATTTCTTTTTTGTGGATTTGAGTAACTTTATAAAATAAGGATTTTAGTTTTTGGCTAAGGTAGACATTTTTGTTCTGCTTCCGTTCTATAAGTTGATATGAAAAGATTTTTTTCTTATATTTTTTATCCTTTAATTTTGTTGACCTTTTCGGCTCAGGTGTGCGGGCAAAGTGTTTTTTCTAGGGAGGAGGTCCCAGCTGGAATTTTCTCTGTTAAGGTCGAAGATATTAGAGTTGAGGGTTTACAAAGAATAGAACCTGGTACAGTTTTTTCTCTCATCGATATCGATCTTAATGAGGTTATTGATCGAGAGAGAGTTTCGTTTGTCATAAAAAGTTTATTCAGAAGTGGTTTTTTTGAGGATGTTCAGGTTTTTTTAGAAGGCGCCTCTTTAATAATATCTTTAAAAGAGAGGCCTTCTATTGGTTCAATTGCGATATCGGGAACAAAAGAATTTGATCAAGATACTCTTCTTACTGCCTTAAAAAAAATTGGATTAGAGGAATCTCAGATATTCAATAGAAATTTATTAGAAAAAGCAGAGCAAGCTTTAAAGAATCAATATTTATCTCGCGGAAAATATAACGTAAAAGTTGATACAGTCATTAGTCCGTTATTAAGAAATAGAGTTGCAGTTGCTATAAAAATTGAGGAGGGTAATGATGCGCGAATTTCAAAAATCAATATTTATGGTGCAAAGACTTTTAAAGAGGAAGAGCTTTTAGAGTTATTCTCACTTCGGACAAAAAATTGGTTATCTTGGTACACAAAGAGTAATCAGTATTCTCGTGAAAAATTAGACGGAGACATCGAGGTAATGAGATCGTTTTATCTAGACAGAGGTTTTTTAAAGTTTAATATAAAATCAAAACAGGTTTCTTTATCTCCTGATAGAACTCAGGTGTATATTTCTATTTTAATAGATGAGGGTGATATTTATACCGTAGGGTCGGTAGAGATACAAGGTGACCTTTTTTCTCAGGAGGAGTATTTCAATTCTACTGTTCCGTTAAAAAGCAAAGAGACGTTTGCGAACATTAATCTACAAAACAGTATAAAAGTAATAAGAGACCGCCTAGGAGATTTTGGTTATGCCTTTGCAAGAGTCTACCCAGATATAAGTTTTATTGATGAAGAGAAAATAGTAAACTTTAAGATTAACGTAAATGCTGGTAATAGAGTTTATGTTAGAAGAATAATAATTAGCGGTAACGCAAAAACAAGAGACGAAGTTATAAGAAGAGAATTGCGTCAATTAGAGAGTGCTTGGTATGATGCAGAGGCTATCAGATTATCTCGTTCGAGAATAGATCGACTTGGTTACTTCCAATCGGTAGAGTTAAATACATTGCCAGTTGGTGAAAATCAAGACCAGGTCGACATAGACCTTGAGGTAGAAGAGCGTCCTCTTGGTAGTATTTCAGCTGGTCTTGGTTTTAGTAGTTCTGAAAACATTGTTTTAACAGCAGGTGTTTCTCAACAAAATTTTTTAGGGTCAGGAACCAATGTTTCATTTCAAGTAAATACCAGCGATATTTCGCAAACTTACGCTTTTAGTTATACCAATCCATATTGGACAGATGATGGAGTTAGTAGAACCTTCAATGTTTACACCAGAAAATTTGATGCCAATCAGATATCCTCTTTAGGGGATTACCAAACTGATTCAAAAGGTATAGGAATAAGATTCGGTATTCCTTTTACAGAGTTTGATAAGATTTTTTTTGGAACAAAATATGAAGCTACTGAGATTATTTTGGGGACTTCCCCACCAAGTAGATTTGCAAAGTATTGTGAGCCCTATCTACCCAATTGCTCTACCGACTCATTTGTAATTTCTCTAGGTTGGTCGCGGGATACAAGGGATAATGGATTAGCTCCAAATAGGGGGACTCTACAAAGAGCTAATATTGATTTTGCAACTCCGCTTGGACAAGTGGAATATGCTAGACTAACCTATGAAATTCAATGGTTTAAAAAACTTACGGATACTATTATATACGCAACTAATTTGGAAACTGGTTACGGGCACCCATTAGGAGGGTCCGAATATCCGATTTTTCGAAATTTTTACGCGGGGGGAATTGGCTCATTAAGAGGGTTCGCAAATAGATCAATAGGGGAAAAAGATGAGACAGATGGATATTCAGTTGGAGGAACTAAAAAATTGGTAATAAATAATGAAATTCTTTTCCCATTACCTGGAATGACTAGAGATAGAACCATTAGAATATTTGGGTATTTTGATGCTGGTTCTATCTGGGGTGAATCACAAGAAATTAGTTTTGAGGAGTTAAGAGCGTCCGTGGGAATTGGGTTTAACTGGTTCTCTCCCGTTGGCCCTCTGAAAATAAGCTTTGGTAAGCCAATTCGAAAGAAAGATGGGGACGAGGTTCAAACAGTACAGTTCCAATTAGGAACATCATTTTAATATGACAGGGTATATTATGATAGAACGCATGAAAAAAATTTGTTTTACGCTGATTAGTTTAAGTATTTTGGTTTTAGTCAGCGTACCTGCTTTTTCACAACCGAAACTTGGTTACGTCAAAGTTGACGAGGTTATAAGGAAAGCCAANATTGCAAANAATGCAGAAGANAAGTTAAAAAAAGAATTTGCTCCTCGGGACAATGAATTAAAAAAAATGAATTTGAAGCTAAAAAATCTCGCAACTAAGTTCGAAAAAGAACAGGCTGTTCTCACAAAATCGGATAAGCAAAAGCTGCAGAGGGAAATTGCAAATATAGAAAAAGAATTACAAAGGAAGCGCAGACAAGCAAGAGAGGACCTGACGCAGAGGAAAAATGAGGAGTTAGCGGCTGTTGTAGAAAAGGCTCGTGCAGCCATAAAGGAAATTGCAGAGGACGAGAAGTATGATTTAATACTTGAAAATTCTGTTTATGCTTCGCCAAAAGTAGATATAACGGCAAAGGTTATAAAAGCTTTGAATGAAAAGAAGTGAAGTTACGGCTGGTGAGCTTGCTAGATTATTTGGCGGAGTTCTATATGGTAACAATAGCCTAGTTATAAGGGGGTACAAATCCGTAAAACATGGAGAGGTCGGGTTTGCATCATTTATAACAAAGGCGAGGGAAAAAGAAAGCGGCATGGGCTGCGAATCATCTCTTTTAGTTTTGCCTAATAATTTTCGTAACATAGAAACTCTGTTATTAGAAAGAAAAAATAAAGCTCAAGCTACATTGATCCATGAAGATCCAAAGTTTTTTTTCACGCGATGTTTGCAGTTTCTTGATGAGATAGATCAAAAATATAGTGATGTAATACATCAAAGTGCTGTTATACACAGCTCTGTTTCAATGGGAGTTCATGTTTCTGTTGGCCCAAATGTGGTGCTGGAACAAGATGTTGTTATCGGTTCTGAAACAAGAATTGAAGCAGGTTGTTTCATTGGAAAAGGGTCGATAGTCGGAAAAAACTGTGTAGTCTTACCTGGGGTGATCATAAATAGTGGAGTAAAAATTTGTAATAATGTCTATATAAAGGCTGGAGCGGTAGTCGGTTGTGAAGGGTTTGGTTTTTGTTTAGATAAGGAAGGGAAATGGATTAGAATCCCGCAGAAAGGCGGTGTTTTAGTTAAAAATAATGTTGAAATTGGCTCTAACACAACAATTGATGGAGGAACTCTAGATCCTACAATCATATCAGACGGAGTTAAAATTGATAATCTTGTCCATATAGCACACAACGTTAACGTCGGACCTAATACTATTATAGCGGGATGTGTTGGGGTGGCTGGTAGTGCGAAGATTGGGGCAAATTGTTTAATTGGGGGCGCGGCTGGAGTGTTAGAACATGTTGTTATCCCAGATAATACTTCGATTGGGCCCATGAGTTTAATAATGTCGTCTTTAGAGAAGCCAGGTAAATATGTTGGAGTTTTTCCAGTGCAAGAAGAATTAAAATGGAAGAAAACCGCTGTAAGGTTAAGGAGGTTAGTAAAAGATGGCTGAACAAGTTAAATTAAACATCAAAGATATTTTGGATACGCTACCACATAGATATCCGTTTATCCTAGTTGATAAAGTACTCGAACTTATACCAAACAGAAAAATCCGAGCAGTAAAGAACGTCACAATCAATGAAGAGTTTTTCATAGGACATTTTCCCCATTACCCAGTTATGCCAGGTGTTCTCATAATTGAGGCGTTAGCTCAGGCTGCAGGAATACTGTCATTTAAATCAATGAATGAAAGTGCAAATGAGGAATCTCTATATTTTTTTGTCGGGATAGACAATTGTCGTTTTAAGAACCCAGTTGGTCCAGGTGATGTCTTAGCATTGAACGTACAAATAGAAAAAGTTAAAGGTGGTGTATGGAAATACCAGGCTACCGCTGAAGTTGAACAAAAAGTTTGTGCTCAAGCACAATTAATGTGTGCCTTACGTAAGATAGACAGTTAGTAAAAAAGTGAGTATCCATCCCACAGCCACTGTAAGTAAGAGATCAGAAATTGCCTCTAGTGCCATAATTGGTCCGTACACTTTGATAGGAGATGGAGTATCAATTGGCGAAAATACTGAACTCAAAAGTCATGTATCGGTAATGGGTCAAACGAAAATAGGAAAAAATAATCAAATCTATCCTTTTTCAGTTATTGGCGGTCCACCCCAAGACATTTCGTACAAAAATGAGTCTACTCGTTTGATAATTGGGGATAACAATATCATCAGAGAGAACTGTACCTTAAGTACAGGCACCGTAAGGGGAAGAAGTGTAACGGAGGTTGGAAATGAAAACTTAATAATGGCGTATAGTCACGTCGCTCATGACTGCAAATTAGGAGATAAGATATTAATGGCAAACGGAGCACAATTAGCTGGACATGTCTTTATAGACAATAATGCTACCCTTGGTGGTTTTAGTCTTATTCATCAATTTGTGAGGTTAGGGAAGTATTCATTTACCAGTATGGGCTCCGCCATAAACAAAGATCTTCCTCCTTATTGTCTTGCTTCTGGAAACTATGCAAGGGCCATAGGATTAAATAGAGTTGGTTTAAGAAGAATTGGTATGAGAAGAGAGGTTATTGACGCGCTTGCTAAGGTTTTCAGATTGCTTGTTCAACGTAGAAATAGTCCAGAGGAAGAACTGGATATATTGAGAAGTAGATTTTCTGAAGTTAATGAGTTTGTTACATTTGTCAAGGAATCCCAGAGGGGAATTTTACGAACTCATTTAAAAGCGCGAACCTAACAAGATTTTATCAATTATTTTAAAAACATTATCAGTAGCATTTTTTCCTGACAGCTTCTTTTCAATCAAATTAAATGCTTCAATTTGAGAGTCTCTAATCTCTTGGGATTCTAAAATCTTTATAGTTTCATGAGTTAGGTTTTTTGTATTAAATTTATTTTGTACTAGTTCTGGAACAACTTTTTCTTCCATTATTAGATTAGGCAAACCTATAAATTTAACTAAAGAAACAGTTTTAAAAATTAGGTATGAGATAAAAGAGGTTTTATAAAAAATTATCAAAGGAGTTTTTAAAAGTGCAACCTCTAATGAAGCGGTTCCAGAACAAGAAATTACTATATCGGACCCGAGTATGACATTGTGGGTTTTAGCTACTTCTAATATAACATCTATATTTTTTTGATTCAAATCTCTACAGGATTCACTAATCTCTTCAGTAACATCCAATTCATCTGATAAAGCAATTATAAACTTAGCGTGGGGATAAATAATACCTAGCTCAGTAATGCAGTCAAAAATTGTATCAATATGTGAACGAATTTCTGATAGTCTACTACCAGGCAAGAATGATATGACCTTATTTTGATTTCCATTCTGGAAATAATTCCATTTTACAGTTTTTTTATCATAGTTTTTTGGAAGATTTTCTGTTAACGGGTTTCCTACATATTTAGCAAAAATTGGGGTATCAACATAAAGCGTTTCTTCAAATGGTAAAATCAGTGCTAAATAATCTACACAACTAGGGATCGATTTGATTCTATTTTTTTTCCATGCCCAAATTTGTGGTCCGACATATAATAGTACAGGTATCCCTATGTCTTTAGCAGCCCTGCCGATCTGTAAATTAAAACCAATATAGTCTACCAGTATCACCAAATCATATCTGTGTTTCCTTAGATGATGGACTACCTCAGTTTGTTTTTTTTTTAATATCCTGTATTTAAGAACGGCCTCATAAAAACCAATTAATCCAAAATCTCTTGAATCTATTATTTGTCGGTCAACAGACGGCTTTAGATAATGTCCACACATCGCAGTAATGTATAAATTCTCCTTAAATTTTTTCTTAAGTTTGCTGATAACTGGTTTTATTATCAATTCCCCAGATTTTTCTCCAGTCGAAATAAAAA
>NYVY01000061.1 GCA_002684875.1 Pseudomonadota bacterium | reverse complement strand
TTACAAGAAATATTAAAGCTGTAAAAAGTAGATTCCTGAAGTAGACTTAACCACATGGTCTCACGACCTGGATTTTATAGGATGCGTTTTTATAACCAAGCGCCCAAAGTTCAATATTAGAAAAGCTAACCAACACCCCTAGCCAATTTTGAAACTAAATTTAATTCACATTTTGGTAATCGCACTGGCTGGAGTCAACAGACTCTTTCGCCTATTATTTTCAACTACTTAATTTTGCCTTCCTTATACATCACGTGTTTTCTTGCCTTAGGATCAAATTTTTTTATCTCCATTTTCTGAGTCATAGTTCTTTTATTTTTGGATGTAGTATAAAAATGACCGGTCCCAGCCGAACTCTCTAATTTAATTTTCTCCCTCGCGCTTTTAGCCATCTTAAGACCCTCTTTTAGGGGAAAGAGCTGACAAAACGCTTTCAATACCGTTTTTGTCAATAGTGCGAATCGCAGAACTTGACAATCTCAATCTTACCCACCTTTTTTCCGACTCAATCCAAAACCTTTTATGGTGGAGGCTTGGCAAAAATCTTCTTTTGTTTTTGTTATTAGCGTGCGAAACTCGGTTTCCCACCATTGGTTTTTTACCAGTTATTTGACAAACTCGAGCCATACGTGTTCTCCTAATAAGTTATAGATTATAGATTTTTTTTAAAAACTCTTCAACAAAAAAAAAAAACTCAGTTGTTAACTACTACAACCGCACAAATTAAGCTAAAGTTTCTGTATGAAAGGTCAAATGACACGCCCTACTCAAGTTACCCTCGCAGAACCACGAGGTTTTTGCGCTGGCGTTGAGAGAGCTATCGAGATCGTCGAACAGGCTTTGGCAAGATTTGGGGCTCCCGTTTTTGTAAAACACGAGATTGTGCACAACAATCATGTTGTAAGTGACCTCAAAAAAAAGGGGGCGATATTTGTGGATAGCATCGACGAAATTCCAGTTGGAGCAAGAGTTATTATGAGTGCCCATGGAGTTTCTATTCTNGTGAGAAACCAAGCTTCAGAAAGAGAACTTAGAATTTTCGATGCCACTTGTCCCTTAGTNACAAAGGTACACTCAGAAGTAAAAAAACTTGCTAAAGAAGGTTTTGAAATAATTATGATCGGCCATCAAGGTCANCCAGAAGTTGAAGGAACTATGGGNCAAATTGAGTCTGGAATACACTTAATTGAAAATAAAGACCAAGTAAAACACCTCAAAATAGAAGATCCAAATAAACTCGCTTATGTTACACAAACAACGTTGTCGACTGACGACACAGCTGATATTATTCGTTCNTTGAAGAATCAATTCCCAAATATCAAGGGTCCAAAAGTGAGTGACATATGTTACGCCACGCAAAACCGTCAAGATGCCGTTAAATTACTTGCTTCAGAAGTTGATCTTGTGTTGGTNGTTGGAAGTCCCACCAGTTCAAATAGCAATAGATTGAGAGAAGTGGCAGAGAAATATGGAGCCGAAGCTTACCTCATAGACGGCGCTGAAGACCTAAAAACAGANTGGTTGGCAAAACACTCAAGAATTGGCGTTACCGCTGGAGCTTCAGCACCTGAATCACTTGTTCAAAAATTGTTGATGGCGATAAAAAGTCTGGGCGCATCTTCAGTAAGAATCTTACCAGGAGCTAAAGAACACGTAAGATTTCCTCTCCCTAAATCCTTGACTGAAAAAAGACAAGACTCGCCGTTGTAGCTCAGGGGTAGAGCAGTCGCTTCGTAAGCGAGAGGTCGGGGGTTCAATTCCCTCCAACGGCAAATTTTAATGTGCCTCNTCCCAGCTGTCTCCTTCACCGACGTCAACCGACAAAGGAACGTCTAATTTCAACACATTGCACATGGACACTCTTACAAACTCTGTAAATTTTTCTAATTCTGTATTCAAAACCTCAAAAACAAGTTCGTCATGAACTTGCATGACCATCCTCGCCGTAAATCTCTCATTTTCCATCTCTTTAAACACTTTAATCATTGCCAGTTTTATTAGGTCAGCGGCGGTCCCTTGCATCGGAGCATTAATGGCAGCTCTTTCAGATGCTTGCCTCCTCGGGCCATTCGGAGAATTTATTTCTGGTAACCATAGTTTTCTTCCGAGCAGAGTCTGAACGTATCCCATTTTTTTTGCTTTGTGCTTGGTTGTTTCCATAAACGCAGCGACTCCAGGATAGCGTTGAAAATACCGATCGATATATTTAGATGCTGCATCTCTAGAAATTCCTAGACTTTTACTTAATCCAAATGAACCCATCCCGTAGATTAAACCAAAATTGATAACTTTTGCGGTTCGCCTCTGCTCTGAATTGATTGTATCAACTTTCGTAGAAAAAATTTCTGATGCTGTTGCNTTATGAACATCTTGACCATCGAAAAAAGCTTTTTTCAAAACAGCGTCCCCAGAGAGATGTGCCATAATTCGTAATTCAATTTGTGAATAATCAGCTGACACAATTTTAAAGCCTTTTTCTGGTATGAAAGCTTCTCTAATTTTCCTACCTTGTTCGGTTTTTATCGGTATGTTCTGGAGATTTGGTTCATTAGANGCTAACCTTCCAGTTACAGCNACAGCCTGCGCAAAATTTGTATGAATTCTCNNCGAATATTTATCAATCATCAATGGAAGTTTCTCGGTGTAAGTGGTTTTTAACTTTGACAACGTTCTCCAATCAAGAAGATATCTTGGCAGNGGGTAATCTTGAGAAAGCCTGTCTAGAACTGATTCATCTGTTGAAGGAGAACCTCCAGCAGTTTTTTTTACGGGAGGGTACCCAAGTTTTTCAAATAAAATTTTACCAATCTGCTTTGGAGAGCTTAAGTTGAATTCTTCACCAGCAAGGTCATAAGCTTTTTTTTCCAAAAGATTTATTTTGTTTTTCAATTCATGAGTCTGTTTTTCAAGTGACTCACTACTAACTTTTACTCCAACGTTTTCCATCTCTAAAAGAATAAATAAACAAGGTAGCTCTATTTCGTTNTAAACTTTAAATAGGTCAGCATCATTGTTAAGTTTTNNACTTAACTCGCGGAACAAGTCAAAGGTAAAATCAGCATCTTCGCATGAATAATCAGTGGCAATTCNAATNTCTACNTCACTAAAGCAAATCTGCTTTACGCCCTTTCCGCANATATCTTCGTAAGATGTNCCATCNCGATAAAGGTGTCTTTTTGCCAGCGTAGACAGGTCATGTTTTCTATTTGCCTCCAAAACGTAAGACATTAACATGGTATCTTGAAATGGCCCANTAACATTNAACCCAGCATTTTTAAGGATATGAAGATCATATTTAAGATTATGTGCAACTTTGACAACAGGTCCACAAAACCATTCTTTTAGTGCATCAAAAACCACACCTTCNNTTANCTGTTTATCTGNATTCTTTTTATGNGCAATTGGAATATACGCTGCTTTGCCTACATCCCAAGAAAATGAAATACCNACCAACTTCGCCTCACGAACATTCAATGAAGTAGTCTCTGTATCAAAAGCCACTACCTTAGAATTCTCGATAATCTTTTTCAATTCCATTAGNNCATCTACCGTCGATATTAACCTGTAGTCTTTATCTACTTTCTTTTCCTTCTCCTGNTTAATTAATGGGTTTCTTTCCGAAAGATTTTCACCAATACCTTTGAGACTGTTAAATAAATTGTATTCTTCCCGAATACGCTTTATTTCAGGTAGTTGCATGGGCTTCCAACAGAACAACTTATCAAATTCTTTTTCTGCTTCTGGGATAAAAACATCGGTTTTTATTTTTACAAGACTAGCTGCTTTGGGTAGCCATTCCAACGAATTCCTTAAATTTTTCCCTACTGCTCCGCCAATAGAATCTGAGTTTTTAATTATTTCTTGAAGACTTCCGTACTCTTCGATCCATTTCTTGGCTGTTTTCGGTCCAACCTTCGGAACACCAGGAATATTGTCCACTTTATCACCCAGAAGTGCTAAATAATCAACGATTTGATTGGGCTCTACCCCAAACTTATTATGTACTCCTTTAGTATCTAATACAGTACTGGAAGCACCATCTCTTTTCATAGTGTCAACAACAGTAATTTCCTTACACACAAGCTGTGAAAGGTCCTTATCGCCAGAAATGACAGTAGACTGCATACCATTTTTCAGAGCTAGCGTTGCAAGTGTTCCGATCACATCATCAGCCTCAAACCCCTTAACTGAAAGAATGGGCCATCCCATCGCTGTAATAATCTCAAATATAACGTTTATCTGGCGAGATAAGTCCTCTGGCATTTTTGTACGATTGGCTTTATATTCCTCGTATAGTTGAGTTCTAAATGTCGGACCCTTGGGGTCGAATACACATACGGCGAAATTACAAGGCCACTCTTCCTTAGTTTTTCGCAGCATATTTATAATCCCTGTGAGCGCGCCTGTTGGGAAATTATTTTTATTCCTTAGATCTGGCATAGCGTGGTAGGCCCGATACAAAAAACTGGAGGTATCTACAATAAGGAAATTTTTTTTATTTTTTTTGCTCATAATATTTATTGAATTTGTTACATTTGAAGGGCACCCCAAATATAGGAGAATAACCTGAAAAACACTGAGACAAAAAATTTTATCGAACAGATTATTGAAAACGACCTTAGAAATGGTGTGGTTTCAAAAATTATTACTCGATTCCCACCTGAACCTAACGGTTATCTTCACTTTGGGCATGCAAAGTCAATTTGCTTAAATTTTGGATTAGCAAAAAAATTCAGTGGGACGTGTAATTTGAGACTGGATGATACAAACCCAGAAAAAGAAAATAAAGAGTTTGTATCTTCCATTATCGAATCTGTAGAATGGCTGGGGTTCGATGCTACAAAGAATTTATATTATGCTAGTGACTATTTTGATTTCTTTTATGAAGCCGCAAGATTATTAATTAAAAATAATCTTGCATATGTTGATTCCCAAAACGCAGAAGAAATTAAGAGTAACAGAGGCACTTTGAAACAGCCAGGAAAAAATTCTAAGTTTAGAGAAAGAGAAATAACAGAGAGCTTGGAACTTTTTGAAAAGATGAAATTAGGCGAATTTGAGCCTGGAAAACATGTTTTACGGGCCAAAATTGATATGAGATCGCCAAACATTAATTTACGAGATCCAATTTTATATAAAATAAGATTTACGACACATCACCGACAAGGAAATACCTGGTGTATTTACCCATTATATGACTTTGCTCACCCTTTATCTGACGCAATAGAGAAAGTTTCACACTCAATTTGTACACTTGAATTTGAAGACCATCGTCCAATGTATGACTGGGTGGTGCAATCAGCAAAAAAAACTGGTTTATTTAAAAACCAAACGCTCCCAAGGCAATTTGAATTTGCAAAGCTTAATATTGAAAACTTGATTCTCTCTAAACGGAAACTCTCAGAGATAGTGGACAAAAAAATCGTATCAGGATGGGATGACCCTAGAATGCCTACTCTAGATGGTGCAAAAAAAAGAGGTTACGTGCCTGAAGGATTTATAAAATTTAATCACTTAATAGGAGTAACAAAAGCAAGTTCAAATATAGAACTTTCGCTACTAGAAGAATGTATGAGGGGAGTATTAAATGATAATGTTGATAGGAAAATTAGTGTTTTTGACCCCTTGGAATTGATAGTCGAGAATGTAGAGGAAGATATATCCGAAAAATGTTTTGTACCTAATCACCCTAAGTATTTTGATAGAGGAAAAAGGGAAATTAAATTTGGCAAAAGGCTTCTCATAGAACGTTCAGACTTCCAAGTTAACCCTCAAAAAAAATTCTTCAGGCTTACACCTGGCAGTAGGGTTAGGTTGAAATATGCGTACGTTGTCGAATGCACTGGGTATGAGCTAAAAGATGGCGTGGTATCTTCTGTAAAAGTCAAAATGCTAAAAGATTCGAAAAGTGGAACTGAGAATTCCGATAACTACAAAGTTAAGGGTAACATTCATTGGCTAAATAAAGAAAATGCTGTCCCATGCGAAGTTGTAGTCTTTGAGGATCTATTTGAAAATAAGTATGGAGACGACGAAAGAAAAAAACAATCTGAAGAATTATCCCTTAACACAAAATCCAAAATAGTATTAAAAACATTTGTAGAACCATCGGCCGTAGATGCTCCTAATGGAAGCAAATTTCAATTTGAAAGACATGGATATTTTATTCTCAATAAAGACGAAAAAAACGAGTCTTGTAGTTTTGGAAAAATTCTTGCCCTCAAGGATACTTGGAAAAAATGCTGACAGTCACGGATAGAGAATATAAAGCTACTGGAAAACTCACTTTTTGCGAAATGGATGAGCCAGACATTGAAGATAATGAGGTGTTAATTGAAGTAAAAGCAATTGGAGTTAATAGGCCAGACATCCTTCAAAAAAAAGGTTTTTATTCTCCCCCAGAATGGGTATCAAAAATCCTTGGATTGGAGTGTAGTGGTACGATAGAAAAAATTGGAAAAAAAGTACTTCAATTCAAAAAAGGAGACCGAGTTTGTGCGCTAACATCTGGTGGATCATATGCTGAGAAGGTTGCCGCTCACGAAGGACATTGTTTTTTATTACCAAACAATCTTTCATTTTCTGAAGGTTGTATTTTGCCTGAAGCCTACATGACTTGTTGGCTTAATATCATTGAGAAGGGTTTATTGAAGGAAAAAAATATCATACTAATTCACGGTGGAAGTAGTGGTATCGGTTCAGCAGCAATTCAAATTTCTAAGTGGCTCGGAGCAAAGGTAGTAACTACCGTAAGAGACAACTCAAAAAAAATCTTTTGTGAGAGAATGGGAAGTGATTTAGTAATTAATTCAAGAGAAGACGATTTTTGTAACAAAACCTTAGCGTACTATCCCGATGGAGTCGATCTTGTTTTGGATATGATTGGCGGAAATTTTACAGAAAAAAACATTTGTTGTTTAAAACAAAACGGACGTCTTATTCAAATTGCATTTTTAGGAGGTCAGTATCCTCAAATCAATTTGATGGAGATTATGAAAAAACAAATCGTCATCACAGGTAGTTTGCTCAGAAGCCAGACTGATAGTGAGAAAAAAAGAATTGCTAGACTTATAACGATGCATATTTGGGACCATATTACTAAGAAGCCTTTTAAATCTTGTTTGTATAAGGAATTCGCTTTCGCAGAAGTTAACGAGGCTCATCAGCTAATGGAAAACTTTAAGCATGTGGGAAAAATTGCTTTAAAAGTCTGATAAAAATGNATAAATCAATAATCGTTAGNNGNGCNTCTGAAAATAATCTAAANAATATTTCANTTAATATNCCTATTAATAAAATATCNGTTATNACAGGTCTTTCAGGGTCTGGAAAAAGNAGCCTTGCAATAGANACAATTAGCGCTGAAGGACAAAGACGATATATTGAAACGTTTTCTTCATACGCCCGTCAATTCTTGGATAGAATTGACAAACCCAATGTAGAAAGCTTAGAGGGCCTATTACCTTCGATAGCAATACAACAAGTCAATCCAGTAAAAACATCTCGTTCAACTGTGGGNACGATGACAGAGCTTTCGGATCACTTAAANATTCTATTTTCTAAAGCAAGCGATTTATTTTGTAAGAACTGTGGAATAAAAATATCTCCTGATGACTTGGATGATATTGCAGAGACAGTAAAAACTCAAATGCNAGGGAAGAAAATTGGAATATCTTTTTCTTTAGATAAACCTAAATCACTNAGTGAAATAGANTTTAAAAATTGGTTATCTTCTCAAGGATATACAAAACTTTTGTATAGCACAGGAAACAGAGTAAAGGTTTTGGTTGGGCGTTTTAAAATCACTAACTCAACAAAAATTTCTGAGTTACATGATATTTTTTCACAGGCAAACAAAGCAGGTAAAAATCACTTTGAGATTTTAGAATTAGACACAGAAAAAGTTATACGCAAATGTACTACAAATTTTTCCTGTACCNCTTGTAAAACTAACTTTAAGTANCCAAGACCAGCTCTTTTTTCTTTTAACTCTCCAATAGGNGCNTGTGATGAATGCAAAGGTTTTGGAAAAGTAATAGGTCTCGATATAGACCTCGTCATACCTGACAAATCATTGAGCATTGAAGAAGGAGTTATAAAACCGTTTAATTCTGNGGCTTACAGAAAATATAAATCAGAGTTAATCAAGTTCGCTACAGACGAGAATNTTCCAATCCATCTACCTTGGTCAAAACTTCATCANAAGGACAAAATTTGGNTCATTAATGGTGGCTCNAATAGTAAAAGCGCGACGAAGAGAAGGACGTGGNTTGGTCTGACTAATATTTTTAAAAAAATTGAAAAAAAATCTTACAAGATGCATGTTCGAGTTTTTTTATCACGATACAGNTCGTATGAAAACTGCGAAAAATGTAATGGAAAAAGATTAAANCAAGAACCATTGAATTGGAAAATTAATGAAATGGATATACATGACTGGTCATGTTTAGAAATCGACGAAATCAACANAGAAATTAAAAAACTTGAGAAATNCATGNCTTTCGAAAATCTTTCTCAAGGAAAGAAAAAAGCTGTTGNACTGATTAGTACCGAAATAAAATCAAGGATAAAATACTTACAGGAAGTTGGTTTAGGTTATTTAACATTAGATAGACAATCTCGGACNTTATCTGGAGGAGAAGTTCAAAGAATAAACCTTACTACAGCGTTGGGATCGTCGTTAACGAATACTCTTTTTATTTTGGATGAACCGTCTATCGGGTTGCATCACAAAGATTTAGTCAACTTAATCACAGTTATAAAACGCCTCAAATCGATGGGAAATACGATTTTAATCGTTGAACACGATAGCCTTTTAATTTCGGAATCCGATAANATAATTGAGATAGGACCAGAAGCTGGTGAAAAAGGGGGAAGTATTTCTTTTGAAGGNACTTATAAACAATTAATTCGTTCNTCTTGTATAACAGGTAAGTACTTAAGAAAAAATAATCTCCTTGAAGAAAAAGAAAATAAAGNACCTNNAAAAAATANATTTGTCGANATTAGAGGTATAGAAAGCAATAATTTAAATAATNTAAATATTACATTCCCCATTAGAATGTTAACTGCCATCACTGGAGTTTCAGGAAGTGGGAAGTCTTCTTTAGTTGAAAACATCATATTTCCTGCTATAGCAAAAAACCTTGGGATGCCACAGGTTTTAAATGGAAAAATTAAAAGCATTTCTGGTGAAAATTATTTTTCAAATATCATATACGCTAATCAAAAAAGTGTTACGAAGAACGCAAGATCAAACCCAGCTCTCTATACTGGTGTTTTTTCATTGATACGGGATATATACGGGAAACTAGAAGAATCAAAAATAAATAACTACACTAGCAGTCACTTTAGCTTTAACTCGACGTTAGGCCAATGTCCGTCCTGCCAGGGACATGGCNTTGAAAAGATCGAACTTCAGTTTTTATCGGACCTGTCGCTTCAATGTCCNCTTTGTAAAGGNACAAAATACAAAAAANACGTTGTATCTATTAGNTATNATGAGAAATCTATNGTTGACGTTTTNAATCTCTCAGTATCTCAAGCTAAAACCTTTTTTTCAGAAAAACAAAATGTTGTAAAAAANCTTGAGCCACTAATTGATGTAGGCTTAGGGTATTTGAAACTTGGNCAATCATTATCTACTCTTTCGGGTGGAGAACTGCAAAGATTAAAAATTGCCGATCATCTTCTTTCGGGAGAAAAAATATCTTCCAAATCAAACAAGAAAACGNTATTTATTTTTGATGAGCCAACAACTGGTCTTCATTTAGCTGATGTGAAAAATTTATTGATTGCNCTAAGAAAGCTTACTGAGAGCGGTCATACGGTTATCGTGATTGAGCATTGCCTTGAGTTTATTAATAATTCAGATTGGATAATAGAACTCGGTCCAGGTGCAGGAAAAAAAGGAGGAAATGTTCTTGCTCAAATGCCTCCTAAAAATTTAAAAACTACAAATACAAATACTGGATTGGCTCTAGCATCCACTAGTTCGAGGNAAACACCAAAACNAGAAANTTCAATCGNTAAGTCAGCAGAGATAAGTAGTGACATGATACAAGTTCAAAATGCATCCGAAAANAATCTTCAAAACGTATCCGTAGATATTCCACTTAANAAATTAACGTTAATTACAGGAGTATCTGGAAGTGGAAAATCCACTCTTGCNTTTGATATTATTTTCTCCGAAGGTCGTAGACGATATCTCGATTCATTAAATGCTTATGCTAAGCAATTTATACAACCAGCATCGAAACCAAGTTTTGATCGTATTATAAACATCCCNCCTACTGTCGCTGTGGAACAACGAACAACGCAAGGAGGATTTAAAAGCACAGTCGGAACATTAACGGAAATTTCCCATTTCTTGAGAGTGCTATTTGTGGCCATTGGAAAACAATATTGTCCAAATTGTAATGTGCCAGTAGACGTAAAGAACTCTAAAGAAATTTTTGACACCATCTGTCGATCTTGGAAAGGCCAGACGATNAGAATATTTGCTCCATTGGTAAAAAAAAGGAAGGGAACTTATAAAGATATAGCTAAATGGGCNGAATCAAGAAAATATAAATTTTTAAAGATTGACAGTATCTTACACAGTGTTAAAAAATTTCCCGAACTAGAACGATATAAAGAGCATTCGATTGAACTCCTTGTTTCAGAGTTGAAAATTACTGATGATAAAAAGCTATTGATCGAAGAAAAAATTCAGGAGGGTCTTTTAATCGGAAAAGGACAAATTGAAATTGAAGAATTAACGATACGAAAACTTAAAAAAGACTCTTTTACTGTAGGNGAAAATAAACTTTTCTCTCTAAATAGNACCTGTCCAAAATGCGAGANAGCCTTTGACGAACTCGATCCAAGAATGTTTTCATTTAANTCTAAAATAGGATGGTGTAACATCTGTTTAGGTTCTGGATTCGAATATAATGTAAAAGACTTTCCAGAGAATGAGAATGATGGTTTTTCTTTTCACANAGATAGCATTGATATTGAATTATTCGAACTGGTAAATTGTAAAAAATGCAACGGCAGTAGATTAAACGACATCTCTTCAGCGGTCCGCATCGGGAATGAAACTATTACCGATTTATCAAATAAANATTTAATGGAACTTGAGAAGTGGATTGACTCAGNACCACAGTTATTAACACAGAGAGAACTTTTGATATCTAAGTTTGTGACTGAGGAATTAAAGAGCAGGTTAGCGTTTATTAAAAAAGTTGGATTAGATTACTTGTCACTTAACAGGAGCGCNCCAACGCTCTCTGGTGGAGAGTTACAACGAATNAAGCTTGCTGCCCANTTAGGATCAAATTTAAATGGTGTATGTTATGTNCTCGACGAACCAACCATTGGTCTNCACCCCCAAGATAATGATGTCTTACTAAAAGCAATTGATGAACTAAAAAAAAGAGGAAATACAGTAATTATCATTGAGCATGATCCAGATACAATAAAAAAAGCAGACTATATTATNGACATGGGTCCTGGAGCAGGAGAACTCGGCGGGAAAATTATAGCGAAAGGTTCTTTGAAAGAAATAAAAAAAAATNAACGCTCTATTACTGGAAAATANCTTAGAAAGAAAAAACAGAAAAGTTTATCGTGCCTCAACCATCCNAGTGANTTNTTTGAAATTCGAGATGCAAATTTAAATAATTTAAAAAATATANATGTGAGATTCGCTCATAATTGTATAAATGTAATAACNGGGGTATCAGGAAGTGGGAAATCATCCCTCGTAAAAGGGGTGCTAGTNCATAATCTAAAAAAAATAATTAATAACTATTTTTCCAGAGAACGAAAGAAAATTCACAGTTTTTATAAATGTTCAGATATAAAAGGTTGGGAAAATTTTGATAAANTCTTAGAAGTTGATCAGANTCCTATTGGAAGAACACCTAGGTCAACTCCTGCTACCTACTTAAATATTTGGGACTCTGTAAGAAAAATTTTTTCTGAGACAAATAGCGCAAAAGAAAAAGGGTGGAAAGCTTCGTACTTTTCTTTTAATTCTGGAGAAGGAAGATGCGAAACTTGTAAAGGGCTAGGAAAAGAAAATATTAAAATGAATTTCCTACCAAATGTGGCGATAAAATGTGAATCCTGTGATGGATTCAGATTTTCAGGAGAAACATTGTCCATTTTATGGCAAGGAATGAATATCGCAGAAGTACTGAATATGAGTATTGATANTGCTTGTGTCTTTTTTAAGAACCATAGAAAGATATATTCCGCTTTATCCTTAATGTCACAATTTGGATTAGGTTATCTTAGGCTAGGGCAGGCAAGCTCAACTCTGTCAGGAGGAGAGGCACAACGTTTAAAGCTTATTGCTGAATTGCAGAAAGATAAGGAATCAGAACGAACATTGTATGTTTTTGACGAACCCACAGTAGGATTACACATGTCTGACGTAACAAATTTGTTAAATATTTTTAAAACTTTGATAAAAAACGGTAATACAATTATCGTAATCGAACATAACGCGGATGTTTGGATTAAATCAGACTGGGTAATAGAATTAGGTCCATCTGGAGGAAATAATGGTGGATTCCTGCTATCACAATGCGCGCCCAATGAACTTATTAACCAGAAAACTCCAACAGGTGATGTTTTAAAAAAATGCGTGCTCTAGCCCAATGAATCAAGCCGCTCTTGAAGCTTCATTATTTTTGCATTAAAAACATCCCCTTTTTCCCTTTGCTCAAATACTATTTTCTCTGGAGCTTTTTGTAAAAACGCTTTATTACTTAATTTTGTTTCAATTTTTTCTAATTCAATTCTAGTTTTTTCAATTTCTTTCTTTAATCGTTCTTTTTCTCTCTCTTTATCAATTTTTACTACCAAATATATTTTAATGTCACCACATAACTCAAAAGGAACCTCATTTAATTCTTTTGATGTTTTATTTAATAAATCAATGGATTTAACCTTTCCAAGCTGTTTCACAACCTTTAGAGCTAACTCTTCCTCAAAGGTAGTTAAAGCTATATTGGAAACTGAACTATTGTAAATATTTTTGCCAGCTTCTATGATAAAAACAGCTTCTGGTCTTTCACTTGGTGATAATTTCATTGTTGACCTCAGCGACCTAATTGAAGATACTATCTGTTTCACTGTTTCTATATATTCAACGGCTTTCTCATCAACCTTCTCAAGGTTGTCCTTTGGAAAACTTGCAATCATGATAGAGTCTTTTTTCCCTTCTGCAAGATCCTTGGACCTTAGAGAAATTTTACCAATTGTCTGCCAAACCTCCTCTGTAATAAACGGAATAAATGGATGAAGCAACCTTAATGTAATTTCAAAAACTCTTATCATGTTTCTTCGTGTAGCTTTTCTTAAATTCTCTTTATCTTCTGCTAATTGAGTTTTACAGATTTCAAGGTACCAATCACAGAAATCATTCCAAAAAAACTCGTACAAAGTTTTTGCAGCCAAATCAAACCTATAATTTGTCAAACTAACTGAAACATCTTTTATTACTTGTTGTTGAATTGAAACAATCCATCTGTCAAACTTGGTAAAGAATAAAGGACCATCAATTCCACAATCCCCACCACAGGTATCCATACCATTATCATTTCCTTCACACTGCATTAGAATAAATCTATTAGCGTTCCATAGCTTGTTACAAAAATTTCTGTACCCTTCACATCTTGAAAGATTAAAATTAATGTTCCGACCTGGGCTAGCCATACTAGCAAAGGTGAATCTAAGTGCATCTACACCGTGCGGACTAATCCCCTTTGGAAATTCTTTCTCTGTTTTTCTTCTGACTAGATCTTCATAAGATTCCGATATCAAACGGGAAGTCCTTTTTACTAATAAATCCTCTAACGAGATACCATCTATGATATCTAACGGGTCGAGCGTATTACCTTTACTTTTACTCATCTTATTACCGTCTCCGTCTCTAACTAGAGCATGGATATATACATCCTTAAAAGGGCTTTTCCCCATAAAATGGTTTGTCATCATAACCATACGAGCGACCCAAAAAAAAATGATATCAAAGCCTGTAACCAGAACAGAAGATGGTAAAAAATCCTTTAAATCCTTCGACAGCTTAGGAGCATTAGACTCATTATCCCAAAAATCACTTTCGTTTAGTAACGTTGAAAATGGAACTAAAGAAGATGAAAACCATGTGTCCAGCACATCTTTGTCTTGTGTCAGCTCACCTTCCCATCCATCTTGTGAAGCCATAGCTTGGGCCTGATTTTTTGTAACCGCAACAAAAACGTTATCATGATCAATAATTTGTCCATCATTGTTTGTTTTATACCATGCTGGTATTTGGTGTCCCCACCATAACTGCCTTGAAATGCACCAATCTTGTAAATCATTAAGCCAGATTTTATAGGTATTTTTCCAATTATCTGGCACAAACTTAAAGTCTCCATTTTCTAGTGAATTTAACCCCTGCTGCGCGAGACTCTTACCCTCACTCGGTGTTCCCTTTGGAGAAGGTTTGTTTACATCAATAAACCACTGTATAGTTAACATTGGTTCAATAACAGCATCGCTTCTATCCCCTTTTTTTAGTGCAAGTTTATGTTTTTTTGTGTCTTTCAAAAGATTTAAACTATCCAATTTTTCAATAATTAGTTTTCTTGCTACAAAACGATCTTTCCCTAAAAACTCCTTCGGGGCTTTATCATTAATTTTTCCATCTTTAGTTAATACATTTATGACAGTTAAATTATGTCGTTTCCCAACTTCATAGTCATTAAAATCATGTGCTGGCGTAATTTTTACACAACCAGTTCCAAAATCTTTATCTACAGTGTTATCTGCGATTATTGGGATCACTCTATCAACCAAAGGAACTACAGCGTATTTTCCAACTAAATCAATAAATCTTTCATCATCTGGGTTTACCGCTATCGCTACATCTCCGAAAAGGGTCTCAGGTCGAGTAGTCGCAACAGCAATATGACCAGTCAGATTCAGTTCTCGATCATTTTTTTTTGTACCGATTGGGTATTTTATTTCCCAAAGAAACCCTTCTGTTTCCTCTGTAACAACTTCGAGATCAGAGATCGCAGTCATTAANACTGGATCCCAATTTACTAACCGGGTACCTCGNTATATTAGTCCACGATGGTATAGTTCCACAAAAACTTTTCTAACAAAATCAGACCGGGTTTTATCCATTGTAAAATATTCAGATTCCCAATCACAACTAGACCCTAATCTGCGCATCTGATTAGTAATNGTATCTCCAGAAGATTTTTTCCACGACCAAACTTCCTCTAAAAACTTTGCTCTTCCAAGATTTTCTTTANTTTTTCCCTCTCTTTTAAGTTTATTTTCAACAACTAATTGCGTAGCAATACCTGCATGATCAGTGCCAGGAATCCAGACAGTTTTTTTTCCCATCATCCGATGCCAACGCACAAGAATATCCATAAGTGTTTGATTAAAAGCGTGACCCATGTGCAGAGTCCCAGTCACATTTGGGGGAGGTAGNTGTATCGAAAAACTCTCGTTAAAATCCTTATTTTTATGGGAGACTCTGTAAAGAGACCTACTCTCCCACTCTTCTATCCATCTTTTTTCAAACTCTTCTGGCTTATAAGTTTTATCAAAATTNTTNATCATTTTTCAATCCTATGGTTAAATATCTGATAGCCCCTGTCACGATAAAAACGATATTTTTCTCTTCCACGGATTTTGGACCCATCACCAATTTCAACAATTTCGACAACCCGCTTAAAAGANCTAAAAACCTCATCTACAACAGTATTTAAGTTAATAAGCACGACAAGATCTTCTGCCCAATTTGGTACCGTAGAGGTATCTGAAATTAGAATTGGTGAAAAAGTAGCAAATTCCTCTGATAATAATGTATGCGGCAAAAAGTCCTTAGCTNAATAACTATGTAGACAATCGCTCAGACTACTTGCCTGAGACAAACTAGAGCATCTAATAACAAGAGGTTTATCTTTTGTAACGACTCCATCATAATACAACTTTCGACTGAGCCGACTCACAAATGCTAGTTCATCTCTAACATCAAAATAAAAATCAATCCTTGTCAATTTTAAAATTCATTCAGAAACTCCCATAACAAGGGAACCGGTCTNCCTGTTGCATTTTTTTTACTTCCACTCAACCAAGCAGTGCCAGCAATATCCAGGTGAGCCCAAGGATATTTTTTTGCAAATCTCCACAAAAAACATGCTGCAGTTACACTACCTGCCTCTCTACCTCCAACATTTGCAACATCTGCAAAAGGNGATTTTATTAACTCTTGATACTCTTCTTNTAGAGGTAATCGCCATGCTGGATCAGAAGATTGCTTTCCTGCATTCAAAAGTGCATTAGCCAATTCGTCATCATCCGAAAACATACCAGTGTTCACTCCACCTAACGCAATTACACAAGCACCAGTTAATGTAGCTATATCAATCACTGCTTTTGGATTGTACCTTTCGACATAAGTCANAGCNTCACAAAGAATCAGTCTGCCNTCAGCATCGGTATTTAAGATCTCAATGGTTCTGCCTGACATTGAGGTTACAATATCGCCTGGCCTAGTGGCTGTCCCACTNGGCATNTTTTCNCANGTAACAACAACCCCTATTACATTTTTCTTTATCCCAGATTCAGCTACTGTTCTCATCAATCCCAAAACAGTTGCTGCTCCNCACATGTCATATTTCATCTCATCCATAGCTGCTGAGGGTTTAATTGATATACCTCCAGAGTCAAANGTTATCCCTTTTCCAACTAAAACAACTGGTTGTTCTTTAGCTTTACCGCCGTTATGTTTTAAAACAATCATGTACGGAGGTAGGGCTGACCCTTTTGCTACCGCCAAGAAAGANCCCATTCCCAGTTTTTCAAGATTTTTTTTATCATAGATCTCACATTTTAATTTTGAGTGTTTTGCTAAGTCTCTCGCAACATCCCTGAGATAACTGGGTGTACAAACATTTGGAGGTAAATTTCCCAAGTCTCGAGCAAGATCTACTCCTGAAGACAGACAAATCCCATCTTTAATTGCCTGAGATNCTTCCCTTGAATTAATNTTTTTTGGNACNGNCATGAAAACNGAATTTAAAANCNGGAGNCNTTTNTCAGANTTGGACCTTCCTTTCNNATTCTTATTATCTATAGNTTCTTCATCAGAATTAGTTTTAAACTTATCAAACCTATANGCAANTTTTCTAATNTCTACAACATGTGTTTTTAATTGCCAATACCCTGACCGTCCATCAAGATCTAATTTTGAAAAAAAGGAGATTACTTTTTTTATATTTTCAAATTCGGAATTTTTTTGAAAAGCTGAATGCAGAGCTCTAATAAACTCCTTTTCGCTGAACTTTGATTCAGCACCACATCCCACCAGTAATATTTTTTTTACCCTCAGCTTTTTAACGTTGATATTGACCATCAAGGTTTTCCCTAGCTTCCCGTTAAAATCTCCAGATCTAAACGCATCATCAATCATTCCGTCTGATAATTTATTTAGCTCGCGAACTTCCGATATCCAGCTTGAAGATACTCTATTATCAAAAATAGGTGCCCAAACGCAGTCGCCAGTCAATACACTGATCGGACGATCGGTTGAACTAAAATTTAGGTTAGTTAGAATTTGAGACATCTCCTCGCTTTTCGTAAGTTTCTTTCTTTTTGGTTTAGCATTTTTTTGCGCAACAGAGTTGGTCATGACACAATACCTATAATGTTTTAAGTTAAACCTTTATTATATATGTTGTGTTAGTTAAAAAATCTATTTTAAAAGAATTAAGGTTTCAAGCTGGGCTAATTTTTTGCGCGTTATTCACAATTGTGCTCACAATGGCGCTTGTGAGGCTTCTTGGTAACGCGGCTTCAGGCGCAACGCCCCCAAATATTGTTCTGCCACTCATCCTATTTTCTACGTTCAGTTCGATAGGTACGACACTTTCTCTATCTGCTTTTCTCGCAGTTTTTATTACATTCTCCCGACTGCAATCTGACAATGAACTGATTATTTTAAGGACTAGCGGAGTAAAAATTGTCGATTTTTTTCCAATAATTTTTTCCTTCTTGATACCGCTCGTAATTTTTACTGCAATCACTACGCTACTTGCAACCCCTTGGGCTCGAAACCAAGCAGACCAGTTGAGATTTCAAGCGAAGAGTGAGGAAAGCCTAAAAAAATATTCAGCTGGCAAATTTTCCCAATTTTCAAATGGTGAACAGGTTGTTTTTTTTGAAAGAACTGAAAAAGAATCAACAAAACTTGGTCTGGTATTTGTCAAGCTATCGAAAAATTCAAAAAATGAAACAATAGTCCTAGGATCTAATGGAGAAATTCAGTTTAAAAAAGATGAACCTTGGGTAATCTTAAAAAACGGCAGTAGAGTTGACATAACAGCTGATAAAGATACTACTAATTATAAATTGACTTTATTTCAGACATACCAAATGCTTCTAAATACTGCCCCTAAAAACTACACCTTAGAAAAAAGAGTTAAGAGTACAAATACATTGAAATTATTACAGAGATTCTCTTTGGCAGATCAAGGGGAACTTCTCGTCCGAATTGGAACAGTACTGCTTTGTTTATTTTTGCCTTTTATAGCTTTACCATTATCTTTGAGAGGTGAAAAATCTCTTAAAATTCTTCACGTTTTCACTGCAGTACTAATATTTTTAGCCGCCAATCATTTTTTAGGAATTTTTCAGGCACTAATAATCAAAGGTTTTATCAATCTGTTTTTTTCCTTGTTTCTAATTCCCCTTATTATCGTTACTCTCGCCAGTTTTCTAATTTTTAACAATGAAAACAAATAACTTTTCAATTTCAATTCCTGAAAAATGTCCATCATAACGAAATATATAATCACCGATTTATTAAAAAAAATTTTATTTTTGACAGTTGGGTTTATGCTTCTCTTTGCTTTTTTTTCGTTCATAGCAGATATAGAAAATGTCACTAATAAAAATGTTAATTTTGAGTCTATTATCTTTTCGCAAGTTCTTAACTTGCCTAATATTATCTATGATGTAATTCCTCTTGCCACTCTCATAGGTTCTCTTTGGTCATTTTCAAGTTTTGCTACTGGGTCTGAATTTGTAGTTATTCTAGCCAGTGGATTCTCTTTTAAAAATTTCTTGAGGATGATTTTTATTTGTGGCTTACCATTAGTCATCTTCACTTTTTTTCTTTCTGAATTTTTTGTACCAGCAACAGATTTTATAAAAGAAAAAATTAAAATTAAGGAAACTGGATTAGAACAGGCTCATAATAGCGGTCTCTGGATTAGAGACTTTATTAAAAACGACCAGAAAAAATCCACGCTAAATGAGAGAATAATTAAAGTAGGTAATATTAAAATCAATGGTGAACTATCTTTAATTCAAATATATGAATTTGACAAAAACAACAGGCTAATAAGAAAGATTGAATCAAACTTTGGGTTGTTTATCAAATCTAAGTCTAACGAAAATTTAGAACCAGTAAATCGATGGGAAATATACTCTCCAGTTATACTTGAAGTAAAAGAGAACGGTGTTATCCGAAAAAAAAAGGTAAAAATCTTAGCTCTAGAAACTAGTATATCCAAAGACACTTTGTTCGCATTAACCATAAAGCCTGAAAAAATGTCTGCAACAGAGCTAGCTAAGTATATATCTTATTTAGAACAGAGCAATCAAGAAACCAGCTCTTATAAAATTGTTTTTTGGAAAAAAGTAATCTACCCGTTCCTTATTTGGATAATGATTTTAATTGCAACACCATCAGCATTTATTCAGAATAGAAAAGGAGGTATAGGCTTGAAAATTTTTGCTGGAGTGCTTTTTGGAATAATTTTTCATTTATTTAACGGCTTAGTGTCTCATATTGGCATTCTAAACACTTGGCCTGCCTTTTTTGTGGCTGTCTTACCCCCTATTTCCGCTTTATTTATAGGGTTGTTCTTATTACTTAAAACCCAAAGACCAGCTTTGTTACACTAACGTAATGTTTAAAGTAAGATTACGCCCTTCAAATGTAGAGTTTAATGTTGAAAGCGAAGAGACAATTCTCAGTGCTGCATTGAAAGTCGGTTTAGTCGTACCATATGGGTGCAAGAACGGAGCCTGTGGATCCTGTAAAGCGTCTATAGTTGGTGGAACAGTTGATTATGGTGATCACCAAAAGAGAGCTTTATCTGAATATGAAAAAAATAATAATGGGTTATTATTGTGTACTGCTAAACCATTATCAAATATTGAAATAACAGCAAACCTAATTTCTGCAACTAAAGAAAATGAGCCAAAGAAAATGCCTTGTCGTGTTGAAAAAATAGAAATAGTAACTGAGGATATAGCGATAATTAGATTGAAATTGCCAGCAAATCAAAGTTTTTCCTATTTGCCAGGACAGTACGTTGATATCCTTTTAAAGGATGGAAAACGGAGAAGCTACTCAATGGCTAACATGCCAAATCAAGAAAATGTAATTGAGCTACATATCAAACATAACCCAGGAGGACTGCTTACCGACTCTATTTTTGACAATAAATCATCTGAATCCCCAATACTTAAAGAAAAAAATATATTGAGACTTGAAGGCCCTTTAGGTACATTTTACTTTCGAGAAAATTCCAAAGAAAAAATTTTGTTTATCGCTAGTGGTACTGGAATCGGCCCGATAAAAGCTATTATAGAAAACTTGATCTCTGAAAATTTTTCGAGGGAAGTAATTCTCTATTGGGGAGTGAGGAGTCCAAATGACCTTTATATCTTGGAAATTATTGAAAACTGGAAAAACTCTCCTCTTAAGTTTACCTTTGTACCTGTTGTAAGTGATGCCAAGAACGAGGATAAATGGAAGGGTAGAGAAGGCTTTGTACATTCTGCGATCATGGATGACCAAATATCACTGAAAAACTTCTCTGTTTACGCTTGTGGGTCGCCTTTAATGGTTAACGCAGCTTATGACGCGTTTACAAAAAGCCGTGATTTGGACAAGGACCATTTCTTTTCCGATGCATTTACAGTTGCCTCCGACTCCCAAAAATAAAGCTATTCCCTCTCAATAAGAAAATTATACATTTCATCTTTTTTTTCTCGACTAATTAATTTATGACCAGAATGAGAGCAAAAGTACTGAAAATCATCGTATGAACCAGGATCGGTTGCAACAACCAGTAGTCTCTCTCCACTGCTCATACTTGATAATTTTTTCTTTGTCTTTAAAATAGGTAAGGGGCAATTCAATCCGCTAAGATCAATACTTTCATCGATATCATAATCGTCCAAGGTTAGTCTCCTAGTTTTTCGTAAAAATATTTTTCCGCTTTCTCAAGAGCAAGGTTTAACTTCTCTGGATCATTTCCACCTGCTTGAGCAAAATCAGGTCTTCCGCCCCCCTTTCCACCAACGATTTCTGCAGTAGTTTTTAAGACCTCATTGGCTGAAACTAAATGCAATAATTGTTCTGAGACCCTGGAGATTAAAGTAACTTTCCCTGAGTTAACCGACCCAAAAACTAAGGCAAACTTTTTATACTTCAATTTAATTTCATCCGTCATAGCCCGTATATCCTTTGGGCCAGCGTATCGAATCACACAAGCAAGAATTTTCGTATCACCCTGTTTTTCAAGTTCTTTTAAAATGATTCTTTTTTGTTGATTGATTTGCTCCTGTTTTAATGCAAAAATTGTTTGGTCTTTCTTCTTTGACTCTTCTAAAGTCTGACAAATCTTATCAACAATTCTTTCTGAGGAAACTTGAAGAAACTCTCCAGTGTCGCGGACAATTTGTTGTATCGATCCAATATACTCCTCAGCTGATTTTCCAGCTACTGCTTCAATTCTCCTGACTCCACTTGAAATACTTCCTTCCGATAGAATTTTAAATATCCCAATATCTCCAGTTCTACTGACATGTGTACCTCCGCATAATTCGATTGAAGGCCCTATTTTAAGTACTCTTACAGAATCACCGTACTTTTCACCAAATAACGCTATTGCTCCATACTTTATCGCTTCCGAAATAGTCATATTTTCTATTTTAGTTTTTTCATTCTGTCGTATGATTTCGTTGACTGTACTCTCAATTCTTACTATCTCCGATTCACTTAACTTAACTTCATGTGAAAAATCAAATCGGGTTCTATCATGATTAACAAGCGAACCTTTCTGTTGCACATGACTCCCGAGTGTTTTTCTCAATGCATAGTGTAATAAATGTGTGGCTGAATGATTACGCATAATTCTACTTCTTTTCTCCGAATCAATAACTGCTGAAACAGCCTGTCTATTTTTCAATGACCCCTTGTTTACTAAACATTTATGTAAGATCATATTTGATTTTTTTTTAGTATCTAGCACTTTAAGCTCACCCGAAGTAGACGAAATAATACCGATATCGCCAATTTGACCTCCTGCCTCTGGATAAAAACACGACTGCTCTAAAACAATCGTTCCAGATTCTCCCTCTAAAATCTCATGAACTTGTTCGTTCCCTTGAAAAATAGCGGTTACCTTTGTCCTCACGTTATTTAGGCTATACCCCAAAAATTCTGTTTCTAATGAATTATCATTTATTTCCAAAATACTCTCGAATTTACTACTACTCTTTGATCTATTTCTCTGTTCTGTCATGCAAGTATTAAATTCACTCATATTTATCTCTACCTGATTCTCTTTACAAATATCTGCAGTCATATCTACTGGAAAACCGTAGGTATCATACAAAACAAAAGCAGTCGACCCACTGAGTATTTTCTTTTTTTTATCAGAAATTTCTGAAAGTAAAATATCCATGCCTCTTAAAAAGGTAAGATTAAACTTTTCTTCTTCATTCGAGATTTTAATCTTTATGCGTTCTATCGTATCTAAATCCTCAAACATTTCCTTACCAGCATCTTCAACTAAATAATCAACAACTTTCGTCAAAAATGGTGTTTTTACGCCACATTTATATCCATGCCGAATTGCTCGTCTTATAATTCTTCGCAAGACATATCCTCTCCCCTCGTTACTAGGGTAAACACCTTCAAAAATTAGGTAAAAAATTGCTCGGATATGGTCTGCAATAACCCTGAGTGAAACTGAGTCTAAATTTTCATAATTAAGAGCCTTTGCTGCACCACGAATCAAATGCGTGAAGGTATCTGTTTCATAGTTACTCCGTACCCCTTGCAGCACTGCAGCAATTCGCTCTAAACCCATCCCAGTATCAACACACTTAATTGGAAGGGAATTTAATTCCCCATCCTGCTCCCTGTTATATTGCATAAAAACAAGATTCCAAATCTCAACAAATCTTTCACCCTCGTCTTTTGAACCAGGTAACCCCCCTTGTATATCGGATCCATTATCAAAGAATATCTCTGTGCTGGGGCCGCACGGTCCTGTCTCAGCCATTTGCCAAAAATTGTCGCTACAATAACTTCCACCTTGATTGTCTCCAATTTTTAAAATTCTTGAAGAACCTACTTTAATTATGTCTTTCCATATCCTGTATGTTTCTTCGTCCCTTTCATACACCGTAATAACTAACCTTTTTTCATCAATCTTAAAAATTTCCGTCAACAGCTCCCAAGCATAAACAATAGATTTTTCTTTAAAATAATCGCCAAAAGAAAAATTTCCTAGCATTTCAAAGTATGTATGATGCCTTGCTGTGAAACCTACATTTTCTAAATCGTTATGTTTACCACCAGCTCTTAAACAACGCTGACAGGTAACAACTCGAGAATTTTTAGATTCAGCTTCTCCTAAAAAAGTATCTTTAAATTGAACCATACCACTGTTTGTAAAAAGTAAGCTTTTATCATTTTGAGGAACTAAAGGTGCACTTGGAACAAGCAAATGGCCTCTTTCAGTGAAAAACTTTAAAAAAAGATCTTTAATTTCCTTTGAGGCTAGTTTATTTTCATTTTTTTGCATAAATATCTCAAAATTTATTTAAACTCTCTACTGGTGAATAAAATTGTGTATCTGCTTATTATGGCTGTATTTTCAAAAATTTCCCGTGCTGAGCTCGAAGAATTTATAAAAAAATTTAATTTAGGTACATTAGAATCTTTTGAAGGCATTAGAGCAGGTATTGAAAATACAAATTATTTCGTAAACACTTCGGCTGGCCAGTACGTTTTAACGATATTTGAAAAACTAACATATGATCAAGCTTCTTTTTACCTACGGTTTATGCTACACCTTGCAAACAAGAAAACTATTTGTCCAAAACCAATTCTGTCTGAGTCAAGTAATATTATCCATAGTTTATACAATAAGCCAGCCGCACTTGTGACAAGACTTGGTGGTTTCGCCATAGAGTTTCCAAATGACAACCATTGTTTTCAGCTTGGAAAAGCTGTTGCACAGACCCACGATAACGCATTGGATTTTCAAGAAAAAAAAAATAATTGTAGAGGGTTTGATTGGTGGCAAACCGCTACTAAGGATATTTTTGATTTTTTAACATCATCTCAAAAAAAGCTAATAAGACTAGAACTAAGCCAACAAGAAAAATTTCGTTATTCTGAAAAATACAAAAGTCTTCCCAAAGCAATGATTCATGCTGATTTATTCAAAGATAATGTTCTTTTTACATCAGACAAAAAAAACAAGGTGACTGACTCAAGTACTGAAAAACTGAGTGGGTTAATTGACTTCTATTTTGCAGGGTATGATTGCTTGGTTTACGATCTGGCAATTGCCTTAAATGATTGGGCAATCTCTACTAAAGATGATACTTTCGGTAGCTTCCGTGAATTAGAATTTACAAAATTAATTGCAGGGTATGAATCTGTGCGATTGTTAAGTGCCGATGAAAAAGAATGCCTTCCCATGATGCTAAGAGGAGCTGCTCTCAGGTTTTGGATATCGCGACTGTTTGATTGGCATAAACCAAGAGATGCATCGTTAATTAGCCCCAAGAACCCAACACAATTTGAAGTAATATTGAATAAACGACGAGAGGAATGTAACTAAATAAATGATTAAGATTCAACCAAGTGTAGTTACTGTATTTGAGGGCAGGTCTTGGCTGTATAACGGCTACCGATTATTTAAAAAAGAACCCTCTGTTTGGCTTGTTTCCTTACTAGCTTATTGGACTGCTATGTTTTTATTTGGTCTTATCCCTATTTTAGGCGTGATTTTATCCCTAATTCTGTCTCCAGGGTTAGCATTCGGATTTATTTCCCTTGGAAGTGCTCTAGATAACAGAAGACCAATAGCACCTAGACTAATTATCTCAGGCTTCACTGGTTCGAAGAAAAGTGAGTTACTGATACTAGGATTTTTCTATCTTTTGTTTTTAGCGTTGCTTGTCTTACTTACTTCTTTGATAAATGAAAAATCTATCATTGACTTACTTTATATTACAGAAGATTCGATTCAGTCTCCCGAAGACAACCCCCAAAACAAATTGAATGTCGGTGGCCTACTGATTTCGGTTTTGCTGTACGTTCCAGTACAAATGTTATTTTGGTTTGCTCCTCAACTTGTTGTTTGGGGAGATTTAAGACCTTTAAAAGCGATGTTCTACTCTTTTTTTGCGGTCCTACTTAATTGGAAGGGTTTTGTGCTCTATTTATTTACTTGGGCCATTGTTCTATTGTTCTCATCCATCGCTATAACAATTTGCATCAGTATATTTAAATTAAACCAGACTGCGCTTATCTTGGTCCTGTTTCCGTTCTCTTTCGTCATTATGGCAATTGCACAAGGTTCGTACTACGAGATTACAAAAACTATATTCCCCGACTTACTTAAAAAACATCACGTCGATTAATTTACGTGAATCCAAGGAGTACCAGAACTTTGACCTGCTATAAACGTATTTACCCTTGATTCGTGAGATAACTTCTCGAGCAAGCTATTTACAATAGACTCGGAATTGTTATTTGTACTTAAATGAGCAGCTACTATAACCTTTTGATATTCACTTTCTAAAGCCCTTATAAGATTAAAAGCCGAAGTATTTGATAAATGTCCATAGTTAGAAGAAATTCTTTTTTTTAATGCTTCTGGATACTTTGATTGGTTTAATAAATTTTCGTCATAGTTGAACTCAATAACTAATGCGCCAACCTTTTTCAGAACATTGAGAGTATGCTTCGTTACCATTCCAGTATCCGTTAGAACCCCAAGACAACAATCTCCTACTTTAATTATAATTGCAATAGTCTCTCTAGCGTCGTGGGGGACTGGAAAGGGTTCTATTTCAAATCCCAAAAAATTAAATTTTTTGTGTGGCGAAAAAAAGGATGGTTTCAAGTCTCTTTTGAAAGAACTGCTAGCTAAAAAAGTTCCATAAGTCATAAAAACTGGAATCTCAATTTTTTTTACGACGGAAACAACTCCTTTACAATGATCACCGTGTTCATGGGTAATAACCACGCCATCGATTTGCTTTAAAGTAACAGACCGTTCGGCTAATCGCTTTTCTAAATTTACTAAATTTATGCCACAATCGATCAGTAATCTCTCTGTCTTATTATTCTGCATGGATTCGATAAGTATACAATTTCCTTCGCTTCCACTAGCTAAGCACGTAAATCTCACTAACTTAATTGCTCCAAGATAACGGATAAAATATTGTTACTACTCTCTGTGATTTTATCTTTTTCATAATCCTTAACGGAGATTCTACTCAGTCCATCTGACCCCTGAATAGTTATTTTAAATATACTTAAATTGACTACTTCTTCATCCGAACTGAATAATTTTTTAAAAAAACCTTTTTTATCAGAGTTATCTCCAAACTCTCTATACCTAACAAGATATACTCCTTCTGACTTAACTCTATCTTCGACGTCAAAACCTAACCTATCGACAATTAAACCAACCGATTTCCATGTGCTCTTGAAACTTTGTTCAATTTCTATAAATTTATTTTTTTCCTCTCCTTTTAAATAAGCAACTGATTCTTTTATCTCCTCAGATATTTCTCCAGTTGAACTCTCTTTCGCAGTAAAATAGCTGATAACGTTTCGCAAGTATAAATCTTCTAACTGCCTATCTGGTTTTTTATTAACCCACATTACAGTATTATCAGACCTATCCTCAGATACAACTTGCATTAACCCTTTATGGGCTATAGAAATTTCAGAATAATTATCTGCTGTTCTTTCAATCCTCATCCTAAATTTGTCTCTTTCTCCAGTATCGTAAAGTCCTTCAAATATCTTGCCTAAAGTATTCCGAATAATTCCATCAGATAATTTTGTTTTTTTCTCCATCCAACCTGTTTCTATTAAGCCTGACTCTGGAACTTCTACATCTATTTTGAAGCCACTTTGTAGCCAGAAGTTCTTGAGTGGATTCCACAAATCTTCAGGAGGCTTCTTAACTAGTAATATTTTAAAACTTCCATAATTAACCAAATAGGCACTTGAACTATTCGGTAAAATTTTTGAACTTGACGGACTGTTAGACATACCTCTATCCGAAGTGCCAAACTCTGATAATTTAGTTGTACCAGAAGCTGGTAACGAATACCTGTCATCTGTCGAAGGTCGAATTAAGTCAGGCGGAACGTCAAGACCTTGCTTCGATGAAAACTTTCTATTTTCATTACTTGAAACACTATTTTCACCAAAAAATGCACAACCCCCAATAAAAACCAAGGTCAGAAAAATTGGAAATAAAGCAGCTACCATTCTCTTCAGCACACTTATCACTGTTATCACTAATCTTCTCCTTCTAATTCCCTTATCGAAGCAATAATATTCTCCAGAAAAACCTTATTAGCATCTGATGGTTCTATCAACGGTAACCTTATTGAACGACCGATATAACCCAACCGATAAAGAAGCCATTTTACCGGCACTGGGTTTGACTCTACAAATAGAGCTCTGTGAATCGGCAATAGTTTTTTATTTAACCGACTTGCTTCACCTGCCTTTCCATCCAGAGCAAGTTTACATAGCTTAGCCATGGTCTTTGGTAATATATTTGCTGTTACCGATATATTACCCGCTGCACCACACAGTATTAAAGGAACTGCCGTAGGATCATCCCCACTGTAAACAAAAAAATTAGGACTTAATTCTCTAAGCAACCATTGTCCGCGAATTAAATCACCTGTAGCGTCCTTAATCCCAACAATATTTTCATGAAACGAAAGAGTTTTTACAGTTTCATTTGCCAAGTCAGCTACTGTTCGCCCAGGCACATTATAAAGAATTATTGGTAAACTCGTCGAATCAGCGATCGAAAGAAAATGTCTCTCCAAACCTGCTTGACTCGGCTTGTTATAGTAGGGGGTAACCTGTAAAGAGGCATCAACCCCAATACGCTCCGCCTCCCTTGTAAGAAAGATCGCCTCGGAAGTAGAATTAGCACCAGTCCCCGCAATAATTGGGACCCTGTCACCAGCAATATTTTTGGCAGACTCAATGACTTTTATATGTTCCTCTAAATCGACGGTGGGAGACTCTCCAGTCGTACCGACTATTACTAAACCACTAGTATTAGAACTGCAGTGCAATTCCACTAACTTGCTAAGACTTTTAAAGTCTATACTTTCGTCCTCAAGCATTGGGGTGACAAGAGCAACAACACTACCGGTAATTTTTTTTTTCATCAGTTAAGAGTAATCTAGTTTCATACATTCTCTCACATCTCTCATTGTCTGTTTTGCTAATTCCCTTGCTTTTTCACAACCATCAGAAATTATATTTTTTACTATTCCAAGGTCTTCCTCAAAAGGTCTAGCTCTTTCTTTAAATTTTTTTTGTTCAGAGAGAATTGCATCAATGAGAGGTTTCTTACACTCCAGACAACCAATTGATGCAGAGTTACAACCCTGCTTGACCCAGTTAAGGTCTCTCTCTGAACTGTAAACACGATGAAGCCCCCATACAGGACACTTTTCGGGTTCTCCTGGGTCTTTTCTCCTAACCCGTGCTGGATCTGTTGGCATTCTCTTTAATTTTGAAACTAAAGTGTCTGTATCTTCTCTCATGCCAATTGTATTACCGTAACTTTTTGACATTTTCATTCCATCCAAACCAGTCAACTTTGAGGACGCGGATAAGAGTGGTTGTGGCTCGACTAATATAAGCCTTTTTGCTCCCTCGAGGTATCCGTATAATATTTCCCTATCGTCAAATGTTAGGTTTTGGGCTTCTTGAAGTACCGCCTTCGCTCTCTCTAAAGAAACCTCATCACCTTTTTCCTGAAAGTTTTGCCTCAACTCAACTATAAGACGGCTTCTTTTTCCACCTAGTTTTTTACTAGCTTCAAGAGCTTTTTTTTCAAAATCAACTTCTCCCCCAAATAAATGATTAAACCTTCTGGCTATTTCCCTCGTGAACTCAACATGCGGAACCTGATCTTCACCGACTGGAACTTGATCAGCTCTGTACATCAAAATATCGGCTGCTTGAAGCAAGGGATAGCCAAGAAAACCATATGTAGATAAATCTTTATCTTTAATCTTATCCTGCTGATCCTTAAAACTCGGCACCCTCTCTAGCCATCCCAGTGGTGTGCACATAGAGAGTAACAAATGCAATTCTGCATGCTCTGGTACTTTGCTTTGAACAAAAAGTGTAGTTTGATTTGGATTTATCCCAGCTGCCAGCCAATCAACTACCATTTCCCAAACATTATTCTCAACCACACTGGGATCGTCGTAATGAGTTGTAAGTGCGTGCCAATCTGCAACAAAAAATAAACACTCATACTCACTTTGTAATCGAACCCAATTTTTCAAAACGCCATGATAATGTCCCAAATGCAATCGTCCTGTAGGCCTCATGCCTGATAAAACCCTTTGCGTATACATTAAAAAACCCTTTCCGCTTTCCAGCGCGACCAAATTGGTAAAAGACTATCTGGTAGATAAGGTGCCTTGCCCACATCATACCTGCTTTCATTTGGACAATGAAAATCGCTACCACGTGATCCCTCAAATCGAAAATCATTTGTTATCCTTTTAAAATTTTCTATATCTAGGGCGCTGTGGCTACCTGTAGAAACCTCTAACCCAACGCCACCAAGTTCCTGAAACTCTTCTAGAAGGTAAGTGAGCATCGAATAGTTGAGTCTATATCGAGCTGGATGAGCTATAACTCCAAGACCTTTACTTTTTTTTATTATTTCCATTACAGACTTTAGAGAGGGCCACTGATGATCAACAAAACCAGGTTTTCCCTTAATAAGAAACTTGTTAAATACCTCCCTCATATCCTCACATAATTCTTTTTTTATTAACGCTCTCGCAAAATGAGCTCTGCCAACTTGTCCAGTTCCACCAGCAAACTCGAGTGCATCCTGAATTACCGACGGAAACCCTTTATCTGTTAAATCTTTATCCATAAGCTGTGCTCTTGAATATCTACCGTCTTGAATCTTACTGAGAGATTTTTTTAACTGTTCATCATTTGGATTAATATTAAGCCCCAAAACATGAATACACACTCCTGCCCAACTAGTAGAAATTTCGACACCAGGAATAAAATAAATGTTTTTTCCTTCGGTATATTGCATCGCTTCGTTAACACCCTCTATAGTATCGTGATCGGTAAGTGCCACAATGTCAACGTCATTTGATAAAGCCCTTTCCATTACCTCAGATGGTGACAAGGAACCATCTGAAGCTTTGGAATGAGTGTGTAAATCTACGTTTAAATCATGCAGAATAGTCATTACAATCCATTTCACTTTTCATAGTTAATTTTTTATATGTAAACTTCTAGTTTAACTTTTTTTGTAACTTTACATCACATCTCTTTTTAAAAGTTTATTCATTAACTATTTCATACAAACATGCGAAACAAATGCTCAACATTTCTCTTTCCAGACAAAGATACAAAATTATCTGTTGTACAAATTAGCTCAAACTCTTGCAGGTCACCAGACGCTAGCTCTGAAATTGAGACTGATTGTAATTATCTTATAAGAGAACTCACCGCTGCTAATATTTTGCTAAGTTGCTCAATTAAACATCAGGGTTCAGTAACATTACAAATCAGTGGTAACGGCCCCATTTCGTTGGTTGTTTCAGAATGTGATAACAATGGGTTCTACAGAAGTTTGATAAAAAAGAATTCAAACTACGATGACAAGATCCAAAGCGTTTGTACGTTTGAAGAGTTAATTGGAACGAATAAAACTGCTATTTTTTCAGCAACCATAAAATTCAAAGATCGAAAAAGAAATCCTTATCAAGGAATAGTCGAAATTCAGGGCGCTGGCCTCTCGGAATCGATAGAATCTTATCTTAACAAATCCGAACAAATTCCATCTTTTCTTCGTCTTTATTCTTCAGGAAAATGGGTTAAGGGTTTTTTGTTGCAAGCATTGCCAACAGTAACGGATTCTGGAGAAAAAAATAGTTTTAACCAGATGAAATTAAGCTTAAGTTCAATTAAAAAAAATAAATTCTTTGAAAATGATATTGAAGATTTTTTTATGAAAACACATATAGAACATAATTTAATTAGAACTAAAACCATGACACCACGCTTCCGTTGTACTTGTACTAGGAAAAAATTGTTAGAAAGCCTCTCTGAAATTCTTAAGAAGGAACTAGGTCAAAAAAGACAGGAAAGTATAGAAGTAAAGTGCGAATTTTGTGAAAAAGTATACTGCTTTTCCAGAGATTAAATATTATCTTAATGCGTAAGTTGGAAGAATATTTCGTCTCTTTCGATCATTCCATGTTCGAATCGTGCCCTTTCCTCAATTGACTTACTACCTTCTTTAAGATCTTTTACTTCTGCACCCAGTTTCAATAACAACTGTTCATCTTCAAACAGTTTTCTTTCGACTTCTGCTAAATTTCCTCTTTTCTGCATAGCATCTATCCATCCACCCTCACCGAACCAGAGGCCTAGCTGAATGAAAACTAGAACCACCAAAAGAAAAACTGTTCTGATAGACAAATTAAAGAGTCTCATATTTTTCTCAAAAAAATTCGCTTACCTGAAACTTCGTTTAAACGTTGACCGTCCCAAAAACTCTGCATCTTCGCCAAGGTCTTCCTCTATTCGAAGCAATTGATTATATTTAGATACTCTATCGCTTCTTGAAAGTGAGCCAGTTTTTATCTGCAAAGAACTTGTTCCAACAGCCAAATCTGCAATAGAAGTATCCTCAGTTTCTCCAGACCTGTGGGACACGACAGAGGTATAACCATTATTTTTCGCTAAACTAATAGCTGCAAAAGTCTCCGATAAAGTTCCAATCTGATTTATTTTTATTAGAATCGAGTTTGCAACTCCCCTGTTAATTCCCTCTTCTAATAATTTACAGTTCGTTACAAACAAATCATCGCCGACCAACTGCACTTTGCTTCCAAGGACCGATGTCAACTTTTTCCACGTAGCCCAATCGTCTTCGGCTGCGCCATCTTCGATCGACACTATTGGATATCGATCACATAGACTTCCAAGAAATTCTATAAAACCTTCGCCATCTAGCTTAAGCTTTTCACCATCAAGAATATACATTTTATTCTTGAAAAATTCCGAACTTGCACAATCTAAAGCGAGTCCTACTTGCTCCCCAGGCTTATAACCAGCAATTTCAATGGACTTAATTATAAATTGAAGAGCCTGTTCATGACTTTCTAAATTGGGACTGTACCCCCCTTCATCACCAACTCCGCAGGATAATCCTTTCTCTGATAAGAGACTGTTTAGCGCATGAAAAACTTCACACCCGCACCTAAGTGATTCACTGAATGACTCAAACCCATACGGCACTATCATGAATTCTTGAATATCAAGATTATTATTAGCATGAGCACCCCCGTTTATAATATTCATCATTGGAACTGGAAGATATCTAGCACAAACACCTCCAAAATATCTATACAGCGGTAGATTGAGATTATTTGCACCAGCTTTTGCTACCGCCAGAGATACAGCTAAAATGGCGTTAGCCCCAAGTTTCGATTTGTTTTCTGTGCCATCGAGTTCTTTAAGTTGGCTGTCTATTTCAAACTGGTCCTCAGCACTGAGACCTAAAACACACTCAGCAATCTCATTTCGTATGTTTTCAACAGCTTTATTGGTACCTTTGCCTCCAAATCTACTACCCCCATCCCTTAGTTCAACCGCTTCAGCTTTGCCAGTTGAGGCTCCGCTCGGAACAGATGCTCTTCCAATTACACCTGAATCCAAAATCACATCACATTCAACAGTTGGATTACCTCTACTGTCAATTATTTCCCTTGCAAAAATGTCCGTAATAGTACCCATGAAAAATCCTTTTACCTTAAATAGCTTCTACATCATTCTTAAAATGTCGATTTTCTTTTACTATCTTATCGATCTCACAAAGTTGCTCAATCAAACTTTCCATCTTCCCTAACGGAACAGCATTAGGTCCGTCAGAAAGAGCTTTTGACGGATTAGGATGAGTTTCCATAAAGACTCCTGAAATACCAACAGCAACTGCAGCCCTAGCTAAAACGGGTACAAACTGACTTTGACCTCCAGACGATTTACCAAGCCCACCAGGAAGTTGTACAGAGTGGGTAGCATCATAGATTACTGGACAATTAGTCTCCCTCATGATCGCTAAACTGCGCATATCACTCACCAAATTATTGTATCCAAACGAAGTGCCTCGCTCACAAACCATGAAATTTTCTTTATTCACCCCCACCTTAATTGCAGCACTCATCGCCTTCTTAACAACATTTATCATCTCTGAAGGAGATAAAAATTGACCTTTTTTTAAGTTCACTGGTTTGCCAGAAGCTGCAACTTTACAAATGAAATTTGTCTGACGGCATAAAAAAGCTGGTGTTTGTAGTACATCTACCACGGAACAAACCGCTTCTAACTCTTCAACTTCATGCACGTCAGTTAACACTGGTACATCGATTTGATCTTTTACAGCAGACAAAATCCGCAAACCCTCTTCCATACCTGGTCCTCTATACGAATCGATTGAAGACCTATTAGCTTTATCGTAACTTGACTTAAAGATGAACGGTAACTCAAATTTTCCAGCTAGTTCTTTCAAACGCCCAGCAGTCTCAACCTGCAACTGCTCAGATTCTACAACGCAAGGACCAGCTATAAGAAGCAGTGGTTGATCGATGCCGATTTTAAAGTTTAGAAGCTTCATGCCTACCTTTCAAAACATTGTCGTCTTTAACAGAACGTTGCTCCAAATTTGTTTTAGAGTAAACAAGGCCAGCCCTAATAAAATCAATGAAAAGAGGATGGCTCTTTACAGGGTTTGAGTTGAACTCAGGGTGAAACTGAACTCCAATGAACCATGGGTGAGTTGACTCTGGTAATTCAATTATTTCTACTAAACCATCTTTTTCTGTCTCTCCGCTACACACTAATCCAACTTTCTCCATTGATTTTCTAAGTATTCCGTTAAACTCAAACCGATGGCGGTGCCTTTCAACAGATATGTCACCGTAGATCTTGTAAGCAAGGGTATTTTTTTTTATCTGAACTAACTGATTTCCAAGACGCATTGTTCCTCCTTTTTCTGAGGCAATACTTCTTTTTTCAGTTTGTCCATCATTCGAAGTCCATTCACTTATAAGAGCAATTATTGGAAACTGTGTTGAAACATTGAACTCAGTCGAATTTGCGTCTCTCATTCCTGCAATGTTCCTTGCAAATTCAACAGCAGCTAACTGCATACCCAAACAAATTCCAAGAAAAGGGATCTTGTTTTCTCTCGCATATCGAATTGACCTTATTTTACCTTCAATACCTCTTTCACCGAAACCTCCTGGGACTAAAATTGCCCCAAAACCTGATAACTTCTCAGGCCCTACCGATTCAATCAATTCCGCATCTAAATACTCAACGACGACCCTTGAATTACAGTGAATTCCTGCATGATTAAGAGCTTCTGTGAGAGATTTATATGATTCCTTAAACTCAACGTATTTTCCAACCATTGCAACCTTTAAAATTTCAGAACTATTGGAAAATTTATTTAAAAGCTTGTCCCAAACCGATAAATCGGCTGACGGCAATGATAATTCAAGTGCATCACAAATAACATCATCAACTCCCTGTTCAAAGAGCATTCTCGGAATCCTGTAAATTGAATCAACATCACTAACAGAAACAACTGCTTCTTTCTTTACATTTGAAAATAAAGAAATCTTTTCCCTTTCATCATCAGGAATGAGTCGGTCTGCTCTACACAAAATCAGGTTAGGAATTATTCCTATTTCCCTTAACCTCTGGACTGAATGCTGTGTTGGCTTAGTTTTCAACTCACTCGCCGATGAGAGAAATGGGACCAAAGTCAGATGGACGTAACATGTCATTGCCTGACCTAATCTCAGAGCCATCTGACGAATAGCTTCTAGAAAAGGTAGCGACTCAATATCACCAACAGTGCCTCCTACTTCTACTATCGCAACCTCAGCCTCATCTTTTAAACCAGTTTTTGCTCCGCGAAAAATAAAATCTTGAATTTCGTTAGTAATATGAGGAATCACTTGTACTGTCTTCCCTAAATATTGTCCTCTTCTTTCCTTTCGAATTACAGAATCATAAATCTGACCAGTAGTAAAATTATTTATCCGACTCATCTTAGTGGCAATAAACCTTTCATAATGGCCTAGATCGAGATCAGTTTCGGCTCCATCTTCGGTCACAAAAACTTCTCCATGTTGAAAAGGACTCATTGTTCCAGGGTCAACATTGAGGTACGGATCCATCTTAATGAGAGTCACTCTCAACCCCCTAGACTCCAAAAGAGCTCCGAGAGATGCTGCAGCAATCCCTTTACCAAGAGAAGAGACGACACCGCCAGTTACAAAAATAAACTTAGCCACAAAGCACCCTAAAAAAACCGTTACCTTCATTATAAAAGACCAATTGAACTATCTGTAAAAAAAAAAATAAGAATTCCTTATGTTCTCAATGTTCTTTTAAAAATATAAAGATTTATAATAATTTTATGAAAATAGAAGAAATAAATTACGATGTCCTTATAGTAGGCGCTGGCCCTTCTGGTCTGGCTGCCGCGATAAAATTAAAACAACTAGCAAACCAAGATAAACAAAAAATTTCAGTATGTATCGTTGAAAAGGCAAGTTATGTAGGAGGACACACTTTATCAGGAGCAGTTATAGATACATCTAGTTTAACTGAACTCTTACCTGACTGGAAAAATGATAACTCCCCAATTACTACCCCAGTTACGGAAGACAGTTTTTATTACTTAAGCTCAAAATACGCGTTTAATATACCTACTTTTTTGCTACCTGACACTCTCAAAAATGATGGTTGTTACGTGGTCAGTCTTTCCGAGGTTGTCAAATGGCTTGGAACTACAGCAGAAAACCTTGGTGTTGATATATTCACTGGGTACACAGCAAAAAACTTACTTATTAGTGCAAATAACGTCATAGAAGGCATTGAAACTGGTGAATTTGGAATTTTAAAGAATGGTACAAAATCTGACAATTACACACCCCCGATACACTTAAAAGCTAAATTTAGCTTTTTCGCAGAAGGATCTCGGGGACACTTAGGTAAAAAATTAATAAAAAGATACAAACTTGACGAAAACTCCAGTCCGCAGAGTTACAGTTTGGGTATAAAAGAATTGTGGGAAGTCCCAAAAAGTTTATCAAAACCTGGAAAAATATTTCACGGTTTTGGTTGGCCTTTAGGATCCTCTAATTATGGAGGGTCTTTTTTATACCACATGAATAACTTTCAGATATCAATTGGACTAATAGTAGGATTAAATTACAAGAACCCTTGGCTTTCCCCATTTGAAGAATTTCAAAAATTAAAAAAGCATCCTAAAATCGAAAAGCTACTCATAAACGGTAAACGTATTGGATATGGCGCTAGGACTATCACCGGAGGAGGGTTGTTTAGTTTGCCAAAAATATATTTTCCAGGTGGGGCCTTACTTGGATGTGACGCAGGGTTTCTCAATCCCGCAAAAATCAAAGGGACACATACAGCCATAAAAAGTGGAATAATTGTTGCCAAAGCAGCATATCTAGAATTGAAAACAAAAATTGATTTTTCTCTAAAAAGCTATCAAGAAGATTTTTTAAGCTCCTCTATTTACACGGAGTTAACCAAAGCAAAAAATTTCAAATCTTTTATGAATAAGGGCATGTTTTTAGGTGGAACGCTTTTTAAGGCTGAAAGATTGCTATTTTCTAAAGAATCTCCTTTGAATTTCAAAAATGAAAAGGAAGATCATTTATATCTTAAAAAAGCAAAAAAAGTTAAAAAAATAAAATATCACAAACCAGATAACAAACTTTCATTTGATCGAGTTTCCTCATTGCCTTTTTCAGGCACTAACCACAGAGATGACCAGCCAGTACACCTTCTGTTATCAAACAAGGAAACCCCGTTAAAGGTAAATATTCCTCTTTTTAGAGGGCCAGAAACCAGATACTGTCCTGCTGCAGTGTATGAGTACATATCACCAACAGGGCAGCCAACTAACGATATAAACTTAGTTAAAAGCCTGGAAATTAATGGGCAAAATTGTCTTCATTGTAAAGCGTGCGACATCAAGGATCCATCAGGAAATATAAACTGGATAACTCCAGAAGGGGGTGGAGGACCAAATTACGAAAGGATGTAATTGTAAAAAACTCTTGCATTGCTAGAAGAAAAATTATACTGTATAAATATTCAGTAATTATTAACTCATACGGTCATGAAACTTTTAACTGCGCGACAACAAGAAATTTTAAAAATGATTGCTTCTTACATAGAAGATACAGGGTTCCCTCCAACTAGAGCAGAGATTTGTAAGGCATTAGGCTTTAAATCTCCAAACGCTGCTGAAGAACATTTAAGAGCCCTTGTTAAAAAGGGAGCTATATCCATGGTTTCAGGAGCATCCCGTAGTATAAGACTCTCTCAGGCCTCCGTGAAACTCAATTCAACAAAGGATGAGAAATATCTATCACTACCTTTAGTAGGAAGAGTCGCAGCTGGATCGCCAATATTAGCCTCCGAACATGTAGAAAATGAATTTAATATAGATGCCTCTCTTTTTTCAGAAAAGCCAGACTACTTATTAAGAGTAAAGGGAATGAGTATGAAGAATGCAGGAATTCTTGAGGATGACTTATTAATAGTGAAAAAAACCTCAGGGAACTATCTTGAAAAAATTAATAATCAAATAGTAGTAGCAAGAATAGAAGATGAAGTTACAGTTAAACGCTTCTTTAAAAGAAATAATATTGTATTTCTAGAACCAGAGAATCCTAACTTCAAAACAATCAAAGTTAATATCGAAAAACAACCATTTGCTATAGAAGGATTAGGAGTGGGAATAATAAGAAATCCAAAATTAGGACTATAAAAATATTTTGTTTTCAAAAATATCATACTTAACTTACTATGGAAATGGATACAAAAAAAATTATTCACAAAGAGGTTTACTGTGGATCTGAATTAGAAAAAATACAAAAAAACAACATTGAAAGTATAAGTAGCGGCTATAGAAATTTAGATTTAGAGCTACCGCATGGATCTTGGCCAAAGTCCTGTCTCATAGAAATTCTATCCAGAGAAGAAAGCGTAAGTGAAATAATCCTACTGCTTCCAACTTTAAAAAAAATAGTCGCTAGCAATAAATATATAGTAATGCTTAGCCCTCCTCATATCCCATATATACCAACCTTTCAATCGTTTGGCATAAAAGAAAAATTCATCCTTGTTGTAAACACAAACAGAGTAATGGAGAAGTTATGGGTAATTGAACACAGCATTAGATGTAATTTATTTGGAGGACTCTTAGTATGGATAAAAGAACCATGTACTTTTGAAAAACTAAGAAAAGTTCAAACTCTTGCGAAAAGAAGTAATGGTCTTAACTTTATATTTCGACCTTTAGAAGCAAAAAAAAAACCTTCTCCATCTCCTTTGAGAATGACAATTTGTTCAGACAAATACCCTTTGTTAAAAATGAACATTATCAAAAGACGAGGCCCTACAAAATTAACTCCTATAAATATAGATACATCTACAATATTTTCGAAAAAAAACACATCTAAACTAAAGCCAAACTATGATCTGGATTGCATACCACCTAGAAACAGAGGACGAAATAATATTCTCAAAAAAAATACGTGAGCAAGTNGTTAACTTAGGGCTAAGTATAAGCCCAAAAACTTACATGAGTAACTTCGAAGGTNTAATTTTATTAGAAGTATCAGAAGTAATAAGACTAAGAAAAGGACTGGCCAATATTCACAAAGAAATAAAGNATGGACTACTAAAAATAATAGGTAATNACAATAGTAAAANTAAGTTCANGATTTGTATAAGCNTCAACTGNCAAGCAACCGAATGGATGTGTTTGAACACAAAGCCTAACTCATCAACTGTGATCTTAAACTATGATCTTATGATAAAAAAAATTAAATCTATTCATGTTGATCTTATTCTAAATGCTTANAAAATATCTAATAGCTTGGAGGGTTTAGGTATCAANACCATTGGCCANNTTTTAAAAATTCCNAAAAAAAAAATTAGACGAAGATTTAATAACCGATTACTAGATGATCTTGATCTGATATTTANCAAGAATGTCGTTTCGAGACTCAANACAGTTAAAAAATCAGTTCCANTCGAAGAAAAGAAAGATTTTATTAATCCAGTTACTGAAAAAGAATANCTTCTACATGAGTTAAAAAAGATCTTAAAATCATTGTGNAAAAATATAAACGAACAACACCTCGGAACAAGAAGAGTTAATCTTTTCATAACTACAGAAAATAAAAAAAAATTATCTTATGAAATAAGCGTTGACCTTTCTCAAGGAACCAGTAGTTTTTTGAANATATTTTTTTTAATCAAAGAGAAATTTAACTATATTAAAATNGAAGAACCAGTTACCAGCATAAAAGTTATCTTTCAAGATATACAATNCATTGAGGAAAAAACTGANGATTTAATTATTGAGAAAAAAAAATATTCCCTTAGTATCATAGAATTAATAGCNGTCTTATCTTCAANATTAAAACAATCGTCAATAATTTCGTTTAACAACCAAATTAACTATGCNCCAGAACTTAANTTTAAAAAAAGTTTTTTTTCAGGGAAAANATATCCTAANAACACTATTACGACTACTGATCCAGATACGCAGGATNTCATATGGATTTATGACAGTCCACTTCTGTTAAAAAAAAAANATGAAATGCCTTTGTACAAAGGNGAATTAAAAATATGTTTAGGACCAGAAAGAATCGAAACCAACTGGTGGACAAAATACCCTTTAAGGAGAGATTACTACATCGCNGAAACAAAGAATAANGAGAAACTATGGGTTTATAGAACTCCTGAAAAGAAATGGTACCTNCACGGGAAAATATGGTAACAACCTATGGANTATGCAGAACTAGTATGTCGAACTAATTATTCTTTTTTAAAGGCAGCATCGAGTCCCGAAGAAATAATAATAAAATCAAAAGATCTAGACTATCATTCTATTGCAATTACAGATGAAGCTACTGTCTCTGGGTCAGTTCGAGCTCATATCTGTGCAAAATCCATAGGAATAAATCTAATTCATGGCTCTCAATTTTGGGTANAAGATATTAAATCGAAGATGTTCTTTAAATTTATTTTCCTTGTTAAAAATAAAGAAGGATGGAGAGANCTNTGCAAATTAATCACCAAATCGCGATCAGAAACAGAGAAAGGTTACTACTACCTAAATACCCAGATAATCGAGCATCAAAATATTAAAAACTGCTTTGTTCTTATTATGCTAAANAAGCCAATCGATACAGAAACACTTGATTACATATCTAACTGGTTANNCCAAAANTTTTTTTCTAATTGTTCTATTGCAATCTCTAATTGCCTAGTAACAGAAAGTTTGAAATGGCAGCAAACNATATTAGAATTAAGCGAAAAAAAAAATATTAAAGTAATCGCAACAAATGATGTACTCATGGGANAGAAGTCTATGAAACCACTTCTCGATGTACTAACGGCAATAAGATTTAATATGACGATCAAAGAATGTGGTTATAGAATTACAAAAAATGCTGAGCAATATTTAAAAAAAAAGAGTCTTTTAGGAAAGATTTACCAAAAAACATTACTTTCAAATACTTTAAAAATTGCAANCCAATGTACATTTAGTTTAGATGAAATAGAATATAACTATCCCACAAACACATCNCCNAAAAAGATGAATGATGCAATGTGGCTCAGACACCTTGTGAAGNAAGGTATAAAGAAAAGATTAAGAAANAATAATGAAAAGATACCTTTNTCTATTAANAAGAAAATATGTACAGAACTGAAAATAATATCAAAGCTCAAATACGAGCCATATTTTTTAACTGCCTACGATATTGTCTCTTTTGCTAGATCTAGAAATATTCTATGCCAAGGAAGAGGATCTGCTGCTAACTCTACTGTTTGTTTTTACCTNGGAATAACAGAAGTAAATCCCCAAACATCAAATATGCTNTTTGCACGCTTTATATCAGAAGAAAGAAATGAACCTCCAGATATTGATATCGACTTTGAGCACCAACGGAGAGAAGAAGTNATTCAATATATTTATAAAAAGTACGGTATAGAAAAAGCTGCTTTAGCAGCAAGTGTTGTAACTTACAAAAAAAAGTCTGCTGTTAGTGACGTTGGTAAGTCACTTGAAATACCAGCCGATCTAATTAATANACTTTCACCAGATTTTTATTGGGACTGCGAACAAAACTTGACTTCCAGAAATATAAAAGAATTCATTAAAAAAAACTACTCANCGATAAAGTTTTTTTTAACGGGATCAGNTANCAGNAATCTNCTTGTAAAGATTTTCTGGTGGATCAAGTTAAGNAATCAAATTTTAGGGTTTCCTAGNCACCTTTCTCAACATGTAGGAGGTTTTATCATCAGCGATAAATCTCTTTATGACATTGTTCCAATAGAAAATGCCCGAATGGAAAACAGAAGAGTTATTCAATGGAACAAATATGACATTGAAGCTTTAAATATACTAAAAATAGACATATTGGGACTTGGAATGTTATCAGCAATTAAAAATTCTTTGAATTTACTGGAATTAAAAAAGAAAATTTATAAAGACGACATGACAATTCCAACTAAATTGCAAGATATCCCAGCAAATGACAACTACACATATGAGATGATTTCGAATGCAGATACTGTTGGGGTATTTCAAATAGAATCTAGAGCGCAAATGGCCATGCTGCCAAAGTTGAAACCATGTTGTTTCTATGATCTTGTAATAGAGGTAGCAATTGTACGTCCAGGTCCTATAAAAGGTGGGATGGTACACCCATTTCTTAAAAGAAGGCGCTGTAAGGAAAAACTATTCTATCCTAGTAAAAAAATAGAAAATATTTTAGGAAGAACCCTCGGCGTTCCTATTTTCCAAGAGCAAGTCATGGAACTTGCAATTGAAGCAGCCGATTTTACCCCTGGACAGGCAGATCAGCTCAGAAGATCTTTATCAACATGGAAAGATGATAAGAAAATGGAAGCTTTTCATAAAAGAATCGTATTAGGGATGAAAAAAAAGGGGTACACAGAAAAATTTGCAAAAAGTATTTTTACACAAATACAGGGATTCGGAGAATATGGATTCCCAGAGTCACATGCAGTTAGTTTTGCTTTGTTAGTTTACACAAGTGCCTGGATAAAAAAACATCACCCTGATGTTTTTTTGGCTTCCCTGCTAAACTCTCAACCACTTGGATTTTATCATCCTAACCAATTAATCAAAGATGCCAAGGATCATGGTGTAACAGTTTTACCAGTCGACGTCCAAAAAAGCTCGTTCCTAACAAATCTCGAATGTAACAATGAAATAGGAGAAAATAATTCTACTCTTCTTTCTGTTCGAATTGGATTAAATCATATTAAAAATATTTCTAAAAATAAATTAGAACAAATTGCTACAAGTAGAAAACAAAAGGGATATGAATCTATTACATGCTTGGCTAAGGAGGTAAGTCTCAGCAAGCATGACTTAATAACCCTTGCAAAATCCGGGGCTTTAAGTAGCATTAAAGACAATAGATACTATGCTTCTTGGGAAGCCCTGGGAACAACAAACTTCTCTGGAGTTTTGGAAAAAAGCTTGGTTATGGAAAACCCTCTAGACGAAAAGATATTAGGCACGCCTGATGACAAATATTTAATGATGGCAGACTTTAAGTGCTTGGGGCTATCTATTGATATGCATCCCATGTCTTTTTTAAGAGGAAAACTAAAAGGAGAAAAAATCATAGATATAAAAAAAAGTATAGGTAAAAAAATATTTAAAACTAATGGACTGATAACAAATCGTCAAAAACCTCACACCGCAAAAGGTATTGTTTTTATGACAATTGAGGATGAAACTGGTAATCTCAATCTTATTTTAAGTAAAAAATTTTTTGAAGCAAATAAAAACACCGTTTTATCTTCAGTGCTTGTTTCTGTAGAAGGTTTCTGGCAAAAAGAAAGAAATGTTCAATCAAATCTTTTTTATTCTTGCAATGGTAACTTTCTTGTTTCAACAATAAAAGATCAAACACCCCTTTTAAAATATAATCTTGGAAACAACCACTGTAAATCTCGGGATTTTCAGTAAATTCTTAAGCGCTCCCTGTTAAATAGCTGCCGTTGAAACAAGAAGCCTCTAGCCCATCAAGATTTGAATTGAATGATAGTACGTCTTTCAACATAGCGTCTAAGTCTTGAAATACTAAATCATCAACCTGCAAAGCCTTCCGAACCTCATCTTCAGTTCTTCCAAATGCAATTAATTCTTTCCTTGTTGGCATATCTATACCATATATATTTGGAAATCTTATCGGAGGCGACGCCGAAGCAAAAATAACTTTCCGAGCTCCAGCATCTCTTGCCATCTGCACTATTTGTTTGCTTGTCGTTCCTCTGACTATTGAATCATCAACAATTAAAACACTCCTATTCTTAAATTCACTAATTATTGGACTGAGCTTCTGCCTGACAGATTTTAAACGAACTTCTTGACCAGGCATAATAAATGTTCTACCAATATAACGATTTTTAATAAAGCCTTCTCTATACGGAATGTTTAAAGTCACAGAAAGTTCCAAAGCTGCTGGTCTACTTGAATCTGGAACTGGTATAACGACATCAATGTCTCCTTTCTCTATAACTTTTTTTACCTTTTCCCCTAACCGTTTTCCCATCTTCAAACGAGCGTCATAAACTGAAATCTCATCAATAACGGAGTCTGGACGAGCAAAGTATACATACTCAAAGATACAAGGGTTGAGTGAATTATTCTCTGAACATATTCTTGAAAAAACTTCTTTTTCTTCAGTAATAATAATACATTCACCTGGTAATACATCCCGCTCGAGGCTAAATCCTAAACCTTGTAATGCTACGGACTCGGAAGCTAGCGCCCACTCTGGACCACTTTTAGTATTCCTTTTTCCTAAAACAAGAGGTCTTATTCCCAAAGGATCTCTAAACCCAAAAACACCAAACCCAGGAATCATTGCTACACATGCAAAAGCGCCTTGTACTCTCCTATGTAAACCAACAATTGCCTGAAAAACTTGTTCAGGATCAACTCTTATACCATTGGAACTTTTTTGAAGTTCATTAGCAAAAACATTCAGTAATATCTCGGAGTCAGAATCAGTATTAATATGCCTTCTATCAGTTGCATACATTGTATTTTTTAAATTATCGGCATTTGTCAGTTGACCGTTATGACAAAGAACAATGCCATAAGGAGCGTTAACATAAAATGGTTGCGCTTCTTCAAAACTTTCAGCATTTCCAGCAGTTGGGTACCTGCAATGCCCAATGCCAATCTCACCGATTAAATTTCTCATATCACGAGTTCTGAAGATATCTCTAACTAATCCATTACCTCTAACAACATTAATTTTTTTCCCTGAGGAGGTAACAATTCCAGTTGCATCCTGTCCTCTATGTTGCATTAAAAGAAGTGCATCATAAATATCCTGGTTTACAGACCCATAGCCAACGATTCCAAAGACAGCACACATTCGGTTTTCTCCTACTCAAAATTAATTTTTACATTCTCATTAATAAAGTCTGGTAAATAGGGTATCACCAAACTAATTGAATACTCCAAATAAGGTCTAGTAACGGCTGACCTCCAAGCCTCTTCCTCAGTCAAAGCGGTCATTGTTCCTAATATAGAAAGAATGAGAACCATTAAAGCTGCTCTAAATAGACCGAAAAAACCTCCTAAAAACTTGTCTATTGCTCCTCCCCCAGACTTTTCTATAATTTCTTTAAAAGATAATATAACCATTTTTGATATAAGGAAAACTACAACAAAAACAGTAAAAAAACCTCCTATACTTCGAATTTCTTCGGAAAATGAATCCGAAAATATTTCAGAAAAAACATGACCAAAACGATAAGCCGTATATAAACTAAAGCTCCAGACTAATATTGAAGATACTTCATATATTAACCCTCTCAGCACCGATAGAGAAAAGGAAGAAACAAATATTATAAAAACTACTGTATCTATCCAAGTAAAATTTTCTATCAAAAGTTATTTTTAAAAGCGATTAATATCAGCCTTCAATCCTTTAGTCACAAGTTTTTCAGTTATCATCTCGGCATTAAAAAAGTTATAGGGACCTAAAATAGCGCTAAAAATTATTTTCTCTCCAACCTTTCGTTTCCTAGTTTCAGGCGCATATCCTTCCAGAATAAGTCTTTCAGACAGCATGTCGACTTTACTTTTTTTAAGAAAAAGTCCCACCTCAACATACCAAATCTTTTTTTTAAAACTCTTTAAAACACGAAAATCCTCTTCTGAAAAAGGTCTTCCCAAAATATCATGGAGCTTTTTATATTCTCCCACCAAAAAACTTCTAGACTGAACTTCCTCTGGCAATTCAACTATAAAATCACCCGACAAATGATTGGGGTTAAGTTCAAATAAAAAGTTACCACCCATAAGAACCACTATAGAGAAAAAAAATACCCCGACGACCCTATATCGGGCTTTCTTTTTAACCCCCAAAAATGGATCCGTTTTGTCAAAGTTTTTTTTCATTTAATAAAAACCTAATTTTAGATTCAATCCTAAACCAGAATAATTAAACCTTTCCTTTATCAAATTCTTTAATAAAATCTCCTGCTAATTTCCAAACGGCGGATATTACATAAAAAGAACCAAACACTACAATCCTATCTTGTTTTTCCGAAACTCGCGAGGCTGCTTTAAAACCTTCCTCTGGATTTTCAAAACATAAAACGTCTGCATCTGGGCAAACCTTTAATAGAGAGTTTTTTAGAGACTTTGCAGCTTTTCCACGATTCATGGACTTACTCCTACTGAGGCTTACCAAAAACCATTTATCTACTTTATCCCCAAGTTCTTTAAAAATAGCAGTGCTGTCTTTATCATCCAGCATTCCAACTACGCCAATTGTTTTTGGGAAAAATCCCACTTTATCAAGTTCATTTGATAAGGTTCTTGCAGCTCCGAGGTTATGTGCTACGTCTAAAATAATCATTGGTTGACCTGGAAGAACTTGAAATCGTGCGGGCAGACTAACAGACACTAAAGCTTTTCTAATCAAAGCTTGGCTGAGAGGAAACTCATTCGATAACGCTTCAAAACATGCAAGGGCAGCAGACGCATTTTTTAGCTGATGCATTCCTCTAAGAGCTGGTATGGGTAGAGCGTGCCGCACAGTATTTATCCCAAACCACGTCCATTGTTGTCCGAGCAGTTTAAAAGTGTAATCTTTCATTACTCTGATTGTCTTTGCCCCTATTTCAAGACAATGGTCAGTAACGGTTTCTGGTAAACGCTCTTCAGCAATTATTATTGGCTTCCCAGGTCTAGCGACGTGAGATTTTTCCCAAGCAATCTGTTCCCTAGTTGTCCCTAAATACCTCTCGTGGTCATAATCAATAGAGGTCAAAACAGAACAATCATTGTCAAGCAGATTTACAGCATCAAGCCTTCCACCTAACCCTATTTCAAAAATAGCAACATCTGGACATAATTGTTCAGATAATAAAATCGCAGCTAAGGTTGAAAACTCAAAAAAAGTTAACTTTTGCTTTGGAACTTTTAACCGAGCTTTCTCAACTTTTTTAAACGCCTCTACCCAATCTTTATCTTCTAAAAGTTTCCCAGCATATTTAAAACGTTCTTTGAAACTTAAAATATGAGGTGAAGTATAAAGAGTAGTTTGGTAGCCTGAAGTAAGGAGTATGTTTTCTACAAATGCACAGACTGAACCCTTCCCATTTGTGCCAGCCACTACAATAACCTTTGATGTTAACCTAACCTTATCTTTTACAATAGGTAAGTCCATTCTTTCAGCTACTGCTAAAACTCTATTTAAACCTAACGATATTTCTGCTGGATGACATTTTAAAAGCTTCTCTAGCCAATTTTCTAATTCATTTTCACTATCAAACATAAAAAGAGTTTATATTAACGGTTCTCGTTTTTTAACAACAACGATAATATACTCCCAACCTTTTCTTTCATATCTCTTCTATCAATTATTAAATCGATTGCCCCCTTATCTAAAAGAAACTCAGCTCGTTGAAATCCTNTAGGTANTTTTTCTCTTACGGTCTGTTCAATGACTCTTGGGCCAGCGAACCCTATTAAAGCATTNGGTTCTGCAATGACTATATCTGCCATAAAAGCAAAACTTGCAGAAACCCCTCCCATNGTTGGGTCCGTAAGGATTGAAATGAAAGGAATTTTTTTCTTCGNTAACCTTTCAATTGCCGCGGTGGTTTTCGCCATTTGCATTANAGACATCAAACCCTCTTGCATCCTTGCACCACCACTTGCTGTNACTGANATGAAGGGNATATTTTTTTCTAATGAGTAATCGATGCCCCGAACAAACTTTTCTCCCACAACAGACCCCATTGAGCCACCCATAAAATCAAANTCAAATAGTGCTANGACTGTTTCAANNCCTGATAGCTTCCCAACAAGNACAATCAANGCGTCTAATTCTCCCGTNGCACTTGACGCATCNTTAATTCTTTGGGGATANGTTTTTAAATCCTTGAACTTTAAAAAGTCAAGTGGTTTTACCTCTTTCCCCAACTCTTTCACGTCACCATNGTCCAAGATATGAGCAGCCCTTTGCCTCGCATTGATTCGCAGATGATATTGGCATTTTGGACAGACCTGNAGATTAGCGTCAAGATCTGCACGATAAAGTACCGAATCGCAATCTGGACATTTTACCCAAACTCCATCTGGGATTGTTTTCTTCTGCCCACTTGTCTTTTTTATTCTGGGTGGAATGATGTTTTCTAACCAACTCAAATTATGTACCTTTCATAACAATCCAGAACGCAAAACACTCATTTGATTTTTTACTGTATCGATNGGACANAAATCTTTTTCNTTAGCCTGTTCCATCGCTTTGATTAATGCACTTCCNACAACTATACCATCCGCACTNGTTTTCGCAATTTCGGAAACACTCTTTTTTGACGAAATCCCAAATCCAACGACAACAGGGAGACTAGTAANTTCTTTTATAGTATTTAGTTTAGAAGAAACATCTTTCGAATTTATATTATTTGCTCCAGTAACTCCTCTCAATGAGACGTAATAGANATAACCTGAAGCCTCNGNGANAATTTTTTCNAGACGTTGCTTGGGCGTAGTTGGNGCGACTAGAAAAATACAGTCGATGCCANATNTTCTCAATTCCCCAAGAAATCTTGAAGATTCCTCGGGTGGGCAGTCAACNAAAAGAACTCCNTCCACTCCCACATTATCNGCTTTTCTTGCAAATTTGGTCCATCCATAATTTTCTATTGGNTTCATATAACCCATTAATACAACTGGTGTATTCTGATTATCAACTCTAAANTCTTTTACGATATCCAGACATTGTTCCAAATTAACGCCTTGCGCAAGAGCCCTTTCACTTGCTCTTTGAATAACAGGACCATCNGCTATNGGATCTGAAAATGGAACCCCTAACTCAATCAAATCAGCTCCAGTCTCGACTAACGAGTGGAGTAGTTGTACTGTCANTTCTTTTTCGGGNTCACCAGCAGTAACGTAAGGTATTAGTGCTTTTAGATTCCGTTGTTTTAATTGTTTAAAACAGTTACTGATNCTGGATGCNCCCATTTTAGTTTTATTTCTCAACTCTCANGTGCTGTGATACGGTATGCATNTCTTTATCACCTCTACCCGACAAATTCACCAATATAATCTTTTCTTTTTGCAACTTCGGAGCCATCTTTGCCGCATGNGCAAGNGCATGGCTAGTTTCAAGAGCTGGAATAATNCCTTCGATTCTACAACAATCATGAAATGCTGCTAATGCCTCATCATCTGAAATACCAACGTATTCTACTCTTTTTATATCCTTCAAATGAGCATGTTCAGGACCTACCCCTGGGTAATCAAGACCCGCAGAAATTGAATGAGTACCAAGAATTTGACCATCTTNATTTTGTAATAAATAAGTCTTCGTTCCGTGAAGAATACCTGGTGAACCTGCCGACAAAGATGCNGAGTGTTGACCAGTTTGCAGTCCTTTTCCTGCCGCCTCAACTCCGATCAAGTGAACTGTTTCAATNGGTATGTAATCATAAAATATCCCTAAGGCATTACTGCCTCCACCNACACAAGCAACTATATAATCTGGATTTCTACCAGTAATTTCTTGCATCTGAATTTTACATTCTTTTCCAACTACGGAGTTAAAGTCTCTCACAAGCTTGGGGTATGGGTGTGGTCCTGCCACAGTACCTATTATGTAAAATGTATCTTCAACATTAGTTACCCAATCTCTCATGGCTTCATTCAGAGCGTCCTTTAAAGTCTTTGTTCCAGACTCAACAGGGACAACCTCTGCACCNAAGAGCTTCATCCTGTAAACATTTTGCGCTTGCCTTTCAACATCAGTAGCCCCCATGTACACAGTGCATTTCATTCCAAATCTGGCTGCAACCGTTGCTGTTGCAACGCCATGCTGCCCAGCTCCNGTCTCAGCGATTACTCTTTGTTTTCCTGTTTTTTTTGCCAATAAAGCTTGGCCTATCGTNTTGTTAATTTTGTGAGCTCCAGTATGNTTTAAATCTTCTCTCTTAAAATAAATACGTGCTCCACCAAGAATGTTTGACCAGCGTTTTGCATNGAATATNGGAGAGGGTCGNCCAACNAAGCTTTTTAACTCTCTCTTAAATTCATCNGTAAAATTCTTATCCTGCCGTGNAGATTCATAGTCTTTCTCCAATTGCTCTAGAGCCGCAAATAATGTTTCCGAAACGAACGACCCTCCATAAATGCCAAAATGGCCATTTTCGTCAGGAAAATTATAATTCTGTAATTCATTAAGTTTCATNAGCNACCTCTTTAATNCTTAACATTAAAAGTAATTATGTTATTNAACTATGTTAAACAACATATTAATTTNTTGATCTTATCTGNATCNTTTACTCCAGGAACTTTTTTGTCTTCAACTATTAACTCAACACCGCTTGACACATCTATACATAAGGGATGGAATCTATCAATTGCCTGCCTAATGTTATCGAGGTTTAATCCGCCACTTAATATCCATCTGCCATTTAATTCAGGGAGTAATGTATCTAAGATATCCCATTTAAATGGTCTTCCGCTACCTCCAAAACCCTTGCTTTGACTATCTATTAAAACAGCTGCACAACAAGATTGATATTTTTTTACTTGATTTTTAACTTCGTTCACATACTTAGCCTCGATAATCGCTCCCTCTTGAGGAAGCCTAATAGCCTTAATAACTGGTCTTTTAATTCTTCTACACAAAGAATCTGCCTCGTTACCATGGAGTTGTACATGAGACAAACCAACAAAATTTACAATATCTTCGATTTCACTTATGTCCTGATTTACAAATAAGCCGACTGAACAAATCCAACCAGGAAGCATCTTAACTAATTCCTTTGCCCTTTCTGGAGAAATATACCTGGGACTTTTCTTGTAGAAAACAAAACCGAGAGCATCTACTCCTGCTTCTACAGAGGAGGTTACATCTTCTTCTCTCATCAAACCACAAATTTTTACTCTAATCCGCATAAAAGAGCTTCCCATAATTTACAGACTCTAAACATAATCCCTCTGGTGGAAATGTACGGGCACATTGTCTCCTTTCTCTGGATGCTATAACTTCTGATAGCCATGATACTGGTTTTTTTCCCCTCCCTATTTCATAAAAACAGCCGACTATATTTCTAACCATATGTTGTAAAAATGCATTAGCCTCAATCTCAATTCTAATGACTGGGGGTTGAACAAGAACCTGTAGTTTTAAAATATTACGGACCGCCGATTTTGCCTGACACTCACTTGAACGAAAAGCAGAAAAATCATGAGAACCAATCAAAAGCTTACTTGCCTCAGAAATTTTTGAACAATCTAATTTTACTGGAATCCAAGTAGCAGTGCGTGTAAGCAAAGGCGAACGTATTTTTTGGTTCAAAATACTATAGCTGTACAACCTTGAAATTGCAGAAAATCTTGCATGAAAGGTAATATCTACTTCTCTCACCCATTTTATTGCGACGGAAGAAGGGAGAAAAGAGTTTACACCTGTTAACCAAGAATGTGTATTTCTTTGAACTTCCGAGTCAAAATGAACAACTTGACCCTTTGAAACGGATGTTTTTCTCAAAAAGTTGA
>NYVY01000060.1 GCA_002684875.1 Pseudomonadota bacterium | reverse complement strand
ATCGAGCGAGATCCGTTCGACCACCGGGTCGTCGTTCTCGCCCTCGCGACTCACCGCGACTTCGAGCGTGCCGCATCCCTTCGCGGGATCACCATCGGCATCGGTGAAGAGGACGCGGACCTCCAAAGGCCGGCGAGCATCGTCTCCCGGTCGCCCCACCCGGGTGAGATCGGAGATCTGCATCTCCGTCGGCCACCACGGCCAGGCGAGGTCGTTTCGTACGGATGTCTTGTTGGGCGAGCACGCAACGGCCGCGAAAGCGATCGAAAGGATCGACAGGACCATGCCGCTCGAACGGAATCGATGCTCAGGGACGATGCCGATCATCCAGTTCCAACTCGGTGGGGTTCCGGGGGGCCGGCGTTTCGGACGGCTCGCTCAGATCCTCGATCAACGTGTAGTGATCGAGATTGAGGGTGGTGATCTCACCACTGTCGAGTTCGATCTCGAGCCGGTCGAGCCACAGGCGGTCGTCCTTCGCGTGGGCGTACCACGAGCCGGTCTGGGCCTGTCGGTATCGAAGGACCCGGCCCTCGCAGGTCGTCGACCAGACGCCGTTGGTCTGGGGAACCTGCTGGGTGACCCGCACGCGGGTCCCTTGATCGAGGATGGATGATTCGATTGCCATGCGATGGACGAGTATACGCGGTCCCGGGTCGTTCGACGCCCCGGCGGGATCTTCAGGCCCCGGTACCGCCGACCTCCGCGATCACGTTCGCCGGACCGAGGAGACATCGACTGGCTTCCGCCCGCCACGACGGGCCCATCCGGGTGGAGACCACGCGCCGCACGTCGTCGGCGTCGATGCCGTCGAATTCCGTGAGAAGCTCCGCGGTCGACCGGGCGTGCCCCCTTCGAAAGATGTCGAGCGCGAGCTGCCTCGCCCGAGCCGGACCGTGCTCCTGCTGCATCAGTCCCCCCGCGCGGAGTCCGACCGCGATCCGGGTCACCTCCTCATCGGTCGGGCCGGCGTCGAATTCCTCGAGCACCGCATCGATCCGCTCGAGCGTCTCCGCGACCCGCTCCGGCGTCGTACCGGCGGAGATCGTGCAGGCACCGAGCGCGAAGCCCTCGGAGTACCGGGCTGACACGGAATACGCGAGCCCACGTCGCTCCCGGACGTCGAGGAACAACCGGCTCGAGCTTCCGCCTCCGAGCACCCCGATCGCGGTTCGGAACGCGAGCTGATCGGGGTCGGATGCGACCGGACCCGTCAGTCCGATCCCCACATGGACCTGCGATGTGTCCCGCTCGATGCCGAGCCGGCCGCCGATCGCGGCACTGGCGGGCGCCGGGGTCGGTCCGATGCCGCTCCAGTCCGCGCATCGAGCTTCGAGCAACTCCATCACCTGGTCGTGGTCCACGTCCCCGGCGATCGCGAGAATCGAACCGTCCGGCCGAGCGACCTCGTTCCAGTGGGACTGAAGATCGGAAAGCGTCGCCGCCTCCAGATGCTCCTTCTCACCGAAACCATGGCGATTGAAGGGCGACGGGAATCGGATCTCGTCGAGCCTGATCCCCGCATAGGAGGCGGGGTCATCCTCGACACCGGCGAGCTCCTGCAGGCAGAGGGACCGGACGGCGTCCAGCGCCGCCTCGGGAAACCGAGGCAGACGGACGAGGTCGACGAGCCGGTCGAGACCGGCGAGAAGCTCGCCGCCGGCAAGCGTCGCGTTCACGTGCTGGTGATAGGTGTCCGCGGTGACCGAACGTCGCATGCCGAGCCGATCGAGGGCGTCGGAGAATCCGCGGCTGTCCAGTTCACCAGCCCCGCGAAGGAGAAACTCGGAGAGCAGCGTCGCCCAACCGTCACCACGATCGAGCGGGTCGCAGGCGCTTCCGCCTGGAACCAGCCAGGTGACGCTGGCCGAACGTTGGGAGGGATTCCGCTCCGTGACGACCTGAAGGCCGTTGTCGAGTCGGGTGGTACGAAGAAGGCTTGTGGTCTGGGTCATCGCCCCCGAAGGGTACCCGTGTCAACGCCGGGTCGTCGTCCGAAAACGCGTGCATTCGCCGGCACGACTGGGATGACCCGTCCTTTCGCGGAGGCATCAACCCCATTCGACCGGTTTGGGTCGGGTCAGCGCGAGTGCGGTTCGATTCACGGAACGGACGACGGAACGTCCATCAAGATTCCAGGAACATTCGCGACGACGAGGTGAGGGAAGGACGGGCGACCATGCGATCCACACTCAATCTGCTGACGATGCTGACGCTCGGAATCCTGGTTCTCGGCGGGTGGCGGGTCTATGCCGATGCGAGACAGGAGGATCGGATGATCTCGACCGCTCGGATCGCGAAGGAGCGACTCCATTCGGAGATCCGACTTCGCAGCGCCCTGGACGGCAACGACGTGACCGCGCAGGGATGGGTGCGTGATGTTCCGATCGAGTGGTTCAATCCGGTGCCGATGAATCCCTGGTTCGAATCGACGGAGCGTCGGTGGCTCGAAATCGCCGCCCCCGAGGATGGACGACGACGCGACCCGCGGGAGATCGCGGTGAGCCGACCCGATCAAGCCGCCTGGTGGTTCAACCCGGGCAATGGTGAAGTTCGCGCCCGCGTGCCCCAGCTTGGAACCTCCGCGGCGACGCAGGCGCTCTACGACCTCGTCAATCACTGATCGCCGAAGTGCGGATCGGGCCGATCGAGCGTGTCCGCGATCGCGTATCGCCCCGCCGCGCGTCCGGCCGCAAGCCATTTCGCGGCGCGAATCGCGCCGATCGCGAAGACGGAACGGTCCATCGCTTCGTGTCGAAGCACGATTCGCTCCTCCGCGTTGGTGAACACGATCTCGTGCGTTCCGATCACGTCGCCTTCACGATGCGAGACGACCTCTCCGTCGTCGATCGCTCGGCCCGCGGCGTGAAGATCCGAAACGATGACCCGTGCGGTCCCGGAAGGCCGATCGACCTTGCCCGAGTGATGCGTCTCGGTGATCGACACCGACCAGCCTCCCAACGCGTTCGACATCGTGCCGAGCAGCGTTCGCACGGTGGCGATGCCCAGGGAGGTGTTGGACGCGACAAGCACGGGAATCCGTGCTTCCAATGCCTTCAGAGCAGATTTCGCCGCCGCATCGAGACTCGTCACACATTCCAAAAGCGGCATTTCGTGCGCTTCGGCGATGCTGCAGGCCCGTTGCACGCCTTCGACCGTCGATGCGTCGACCACGACGTCGAATCGACCGTCGCGGGTGTTCGGAGGTTCCTCGCCTCGTCCGATCGGTCGGGTCACCTCGCATCCCTGTGATTCGGCGTGACGAACGATGGATGAACCGAGACGACCTTCCGCACCCACCACGCACAGGCGAACGGGGCGAAAACCCGCATGCATCGACTCACGAACGTTTTTTGTCAAGGTGCTTCCCATAGTCGTCCGAAGAGGGTACAAATTTCTTGCGAGTAGTCGTCGTTGCGCCGGCCACTCTCTCCGACACTCCGACAGCGCAACTAAAGGAGCCATGTTCATGGCCAAGAAAAAGAAGAAGGCGACCCGAAAGAAGGTCGCCAAGAAGACCACGCGTAAGAAGGCTGCCAAGAAGACCGCGAAGAAGAAGACCACTCGCAAGAAGGCCGCCAAGAAGAAGACCGCCAAGAAGAAGCCTGCGAAGAAGAAGGCCAAGAAGAAGGTCACTCGCAAGAAGGCCGCCAAGAAGACTGCCAAGAAGAAGACTGCGAAGAAGAAGACCACTCGCAAGAAGGCAGCCAAGAAGACCGCCAAGAAGAAGACTGCGAAGAAGAAGACCACTCGCAAGAAGGCGGCCAAGAAGAAGACCGCCAAGAAGAAGACTGCGAAGAAGAAGACCACTCGCAAGAAGGCGGCCAAGAAGACTGCGAAGAAGAAGACCACTCGCAAGAAGGCCGCGAAGAAGAAGCCCGCAAAGAAGAAGGCCAAGAAGAAGGCCACTCGCAAGAAGCGGTGATTCGATCGCGCCTCGTCCCAGCACGAGGCCGGCCATGGACATGCATCACTCGACCCGGAGCCTTCACAGGCTCCGGGTTTTTCATCGGCGGCGTGAATCGCCCAAACACCGCTGTGCATAGGCAATCACGCGACGGCCCCGCGCTTTCGATGGGATAGGATGCCGCCGGCGCAAGGGAGCCCGGAACAGCCGAAACCTGGAGGATCCGTCCCGATGGCTCACATCATCGCCGAACCGTGTGTCGGTACGAAGGACACCGCCTGCGTCGAGGTCTGCCCGGTCGAATGCATCCACCCCACGGTGGACGAGGCGGACGAGCACCGCGAAGCCGTCCAGCTCTTCATCGATCCGGACACCTGCATCGACTGCGGACTCTGCGTCGACGAGTGTCCCGTCCAGGCGATCTATCCGGAGGATGATCTTCCTTCGGAGTGGCGGAAGTACATCCGGATCAACTCGGACTGGTTCGGTGAAGGCGGCTGAACGATCCGACGCGGATCGGATCCGGATGACGGACGCGAGCCGCGATCCCCGCCGCCGTCGGGTCTGCGTCCGACGGAACGGATCCCTTCCCGGCCCAAGACGGATCCGATCGGTGCCGGAGACGACGCGCGGTCATGGATCATCGACGCGACCAGGCGGCGTCGACCCCGCGAGGACGACCGGCGGCGGGGAATCGACCGGTTGGATCGAACCCCTCACCACCGAATCACGGCGAAGACCGGAGCACGTCCATACTCCGCTCGAGTGAATCCGAACTCGCGCCTGCTCGCGAGTCAGCGCGCGAAAATCGAAGATTCCCTGAAATTCTCGTGACCGGGTCGCGAGCGGGAAACGCGTCGACCGGCGAGCCTTCCCGACTCGCCACGTCATCGAGGCGACCGGACGCGATCCGGTCCGGACCATGGAAAACGCCCCTCGCCTCCCGATCGGGCGGCGGAGGAGCGTCGTCGACGTCGTGAAGATTCCAGGGCGATCTCAGCCGGCCTTGCGATACCGGGTCGGTGTCTCTTCCTCGTCCCGATCGACGCCACTCGATGCGTCGGGAGATTCCTGCCAGTCCTCGATCCGGGAACCCAGGTTCAATTCGCTCGACATGGTCTTGCGATAGCCGAGGCGTCGAACCACCTCGAGCACGTCCGTCCACGTCGGGAAGCTGACCTCGTTCACCCGCTTGAAGGTGTCGATGGCGTGGAGGAACATCTGCTGCTCCTGGGTCATCTCGCCCTCTTCAGCGGTTCGGACCCAGTCGGTCAGTCGGCGGCCCGGGCCACGCCGGCGTTCGAGATTCGTTCCCGATTCGGCCGCGCGTCGGTCGACGCCGGTGCGGCGATCGACGACGCTTCCCGTGTCCTTCGGGTCGAATTCAGGGTTCTGATCGTGCTTGGCCATCGGTTCGGCTCCCGGAGTCTGGATACACTGGCGACCGAGGTACACCGGTGGTGCGCCTCGCTTGATTCCCCGTCCACCAGTTGGAATCGGATGTCTTCGACCGCTGCGCCAGCTCCGGACCGCTCTCGCCCCCCCATCGACGGTGGATCTGTACCGTTCAGGTGGACTGCGTTCGTTCTCGGACTCTTCCTGCCCGGTCTCGGGCACTTCTTCGTGGGGCAGCGTGGTCGCGCCGGTCGCATCCTCGCCGGTTTCCTGGTGCTCTGGACGACCGGGCTGCTGGTCGGCGGACTGGGAAGCGTCCGGTCCTGGGATCCGGCGTACACCAATCCCGCCCAGGGTGGGAAGCGGAACCTGTGGTTCATCGCGCAGGCGGGGGCCGGCCCGATCGCCTTCGGATTCGCAGCCCTCGACGCCCTCGTCATCCGCGGTGCGCCACCCGAAGAGCGGATCGAGATCACGCTTCACGACCAGTCGACCGGGTCCGCCTATCGGCACACCGCGATCGGGCACAACGCCGATTTCGGAACCCTGTTCTGCGCACTCGCGGGCCTGATGAACTTCGCGGTCGCACTGGACGCGGGCCGACGTCCGTCGGTCGATCGACGAGGAGGCGGGCGATGACCGGATTCGGCTGGATCCCGTTCCTCGAACCGCTTCCCGGCGTGCAGGCCAGCTGGCTCTGGCTCCTGCCGGTCCTGATCTTCGGGATCGCCATGATGTACAAGGCCGTCCGCGTGGGCCACCTCGACCGATACTGGCGGGAGGTCGCGGGCATGACCATTCAGATCCTGCTCGCGTTCCTCGGACTGGCGGCGGGCGTGTTCGTCGTGGTCCAGGGCATCGTGCCCCTGCTTCCGGCGGGTTGAGTCACGGCCCGCCACGGGATCATCCTCACAGTCGGATCGGACGAACGTGCGTGGTCGAGAGATCGCGTCCGGTGATCCGTTCGAGCATCCCCTTCAGGCGATACCGACGGTCCTTGCGAGACGGTTTGAAATCCGGATCCGGTTCGAAGTCGCGATTGG
>NYVY01000059.1 GCA_002684875.1 Pseudomonadota bacterium | reverse complement strand
TTTCCGTGATCAATGTGAGCAATTATCGAAAAATTTCTTATCTTCTGCAATTAAGTCTAAGGATTTACTGGGACAAAAAGTGCTTCCTCTCCACGTCTAATTAAAAACACCAAAACCTTACCCTTATCCGCCGTTTTTAAAACCGACCGAAATTGAGAAACAGACACAATATTTTTGTTATTGACGGAGGTAATAATATCTCCAGTAAGTAAACCTGCCCCCCTTGAAACACCTTCTGTTGACGATATCACAACTCCACCTTCAATGTTAAGTCTCTTTGAAATATTTTCTGGCAAATCTGCAACACTAAGCCCTAACCAATTAAAAACAGTTGTTTTAGGCCTTACCTGCCTAGGTTTCTTGTCGTTTGAAGACACAACAGAAGCACTTTTTAATTCCTCAACTGTTACTGTAACCTTAACCTGCTTCCCTCCCCTCCAAACCATCATTCTTGCCTTAGTTCCAGGCTTAGTTCCACCAACAGTCCTAGGCAGATCAGACACTCTTTCAATCTTCTTCCGCTGAAAGCTGAGCACAATATCTCCAGGCTTAATCCCTGCTTTTGCAGAAGGCCCGTCGGGGTCAACGCTTCTGACTAGAGCGCCAGTTGACGATGGGAAACCTAATGCCTCAGCAACATCTTTGCTAACTTCTCCAATCATGACTCCAATTCTGCCTCTAACTACTTTCCCCTCTTTTTTTAATTGGGCTGCTATTAACTCGGCTTCATCAATTGGAATTGCAAAAGAAATACCCATAAAACCGCCTGTCCTACTATAAATTTGCGAATTTATGCCGATGACCTCCCCTTTTAGGTTAATCAACGGTCCTCCTGAATTTCCAGGATTCACAGCAACATCGGTTTGAATAAACGGTAAATAATCTCCTGTATCCCTACCAAGAGCACTTACTATTCCAGCTGTGACGGTGTTGGCAAGTCCAAAAGGTGAACCAATCGCAAGTACCCATTCACCAACCCTTAAAGCTTCAGGGTTTCCGAGTGTTAGGTAAGGGAACCCTGAACCCTCAATCTTTAAAAGGGCTACATCTGTCCTCTGATCTGACCCAATAATCTTTGCTGAAAATTCTCTCCGATCCGCCATTGTGACAACAACTTTATCTGCCCCAGCCACTACGTGGTGATTGGACAAAACAAAACCATCAGAAGAAATAAAAAAACCACTTCCAACCCCTCTTGGCTGTCCTCCGTTGGGTGGTCCACCACGTTGCGGAGGAGCAGGTCTTTGTCCTCCACCGTTATTTGGTGGAAAAAATCGCTTAAAAAACTCATACATAGGGTCATTTTCATCCAGCTGTGGAACATTTGGAAAGCCAGGAACAAACGCAGATCCCCCTTGAGTTGCGATTGTTCTGATATTAACTACTGCTGGACTAGACGACTCTACCAGTTCCGTGAAATCTGGAAGCCCTTTAGCAANAGCATTGACNCTNANAGCTANATATAACGTTANNGANAAAAATAGTAANNTAGTTNCAAAGCNANCGTNTTTTTTGAATANTTTAAGGCCATTCATATCATTCCCCTAAGCCGANATCACCGAATAGAATTACTGAAAAAGTTCTGAACAGTTTCTTTTGGAACACAACCAAAACTCAGTACAGTCTTATTAGAGACTATTCCGCTTTTGAAGGATGAACAACCCTTTGTCCAATTACCGACTCTGAAACCCTCGTTAGGCTTTTGCTCGTAAAAAGCAACCAGCGAAACGTGAGCTACCCCGTCGGAAAATAAACAATGATTCTGGTCAACTGTATCTCCAGAATTTCTTTGAGGTTTGTAAAACGTTGAATCGAAACAACTGACTAGTTTAAATCCTTTAACTGGTTCGTTATAAAAAGAATTTTCCATCCCAGACTCGTCTTTTGATATGAAAAACTTCCTCCACTTTTTACTCTCTGGCACGATATCACTTACTGTTACTTTTCTTGGGCTCACAACTAAGCTGGTAAATCCTTCACGCTTAATAACGGTTCCCTGAGAGTCTAAATACTCTACCTTCACTGGTAAAAACGTNTTTCTCTCNACCCAGACCTTCAATTTCCATCTTAANTTNTCTTTCGGNACAACNTCATAAGAGTGAACCTTGATATTACTGACTGTGCTATCNACGCCTTTGACAAAAGAGTAATGTTCTAATATGTGNNCAGANTCTCCTGAAAACAGGTTCGGAAAACCGTTNCTGATAACATTACTTACAATTACGACTTTTTCTTCTGGCCGATATTGCCTTAAGACATTATCCGAGTAAATATCAATAACGTGCTTTTTTGCCATTGAAACAACTTTCCTGACAACTTTACCTTCCACCTGCCCCTGGTCGATATTACTCATCCTTCTTGCCGTTCCAGAACTCTCAAAAAGNGCCGTTCCACTAAAAGCTGTTGATTTTGCAGCTCCCCGNGTCTTTTNTATTAACTCCAAANTATCGTTTTTCGNCATTCGAGTAGCATCCTGAGCGATGCATTCCGTTAACCAGATTAGAGACGCAAANACAGTAAATAAAACAGAACTTCTCAACCGAANACCCCTTTCAATCTTTCCATAAAAACAAATTGCAAACAAAAAATTGTCTATCAACACATGCTTGGAGAACCAGAAATTCTCTCATGCTGCATAATAAACCCATCAACACTAACTTCTGAAATATCACACTCTGACTCAAGTTGCTCAGACAGCTCAAAGTTACCAACTAATTGACTATTACCTTCTACATACACTTCGTTACCAATCCCATTAAACGTAGATCTCTCGATGATGTTATTAACAGATATACCAAGCGAAAAAACAATAGCCAAGCTTGCAAACTGATATGGACCAAGTTTAGGAATCTTAAGCTTATCAAGAAAAGAAGATATTTTTCTCGCCAAAGTATTGTTTTCATTAGTCTTATTCCCACTCTCTAATTCGCCTAGCTTTTTTAATACAGCTGCAGAAACATCAAGTGTCAAATGTTTATCACACCCTCTAAGAGTATCGCCAATCAGTGAGTACGTAGCCCAATCTTCCCTGTCAAAGGATTTAAGGTCTTTGTCAATGCGACCACCGTCAAAAGCCTCCGAAAGCTTTTGGGCCGAAATTTTGTTGTTCATATTTTCATCTTTCAAAAAGTTTTACCATCTCTTATTACCCTGAGTCTCTAAGAGGGGTCTAAGTTCCTGAGCAATTGCTTCTCTAGCTCTAAAAATCCTAGATCTCACAGTTCCTATAGGGCAATTCATAACTTCGGCGATTTCCTCATAGCTTAATCCATCCATTTCCCTCAAAACAACCGCCGCACTCAATTCGTCAGGAAGCTTTTTCACAGCCTTGTTTACGGCCTCGGCAATTTGTAATCCTGCCATGTTTCCTTCAGGATTCTCATTGGACACCGCATCAAGCATATCAAATGAATCAGAATCCTCGCTTTTTTTTAATTCACTTAATGCAATTGGTCTTTTACCCTTCGAAAAAAGATAATTTTTAGCTGTATTGACTGCAATACGATAAAGCCAAGTATAAAATGCACTGTCTCCCCTAAATTGATGGATTGCTCGAAAAGCTTTTATAAAACACTCTTGAGCAACATCTTCTACCTCTGAGTTATTTTTTATTACCCTAGAAATTAACCTAAAAACTCTCCTCTGATACTTGAGTACCAATAAATCAAAAGCCTTTAAATCTCCATTTTTTGCTCTGTCGACTAATTCTTGGTCTGACTCAGCACTTGTCACGCAGCTTCACCAAACTTTTTGAAAATCAAAGAACCATTTGTTCCACCAAAACCAAAATTATTTTTTAGAGCAANGTTTACTTTTGTTTTTCGTGACTCTTTAGGGCAATAATCTAAATCACATGAATCATCCGAAACCTCAAGGTTGATTGTGGGGGGAACAATATCATGAAAAACAGACAAAACTGTAAAAACAGATTCAATTCCTCCAGCTCCTCCCAAAAGGTGTCCAGTCATAGACTTAGTGGAACTGATAACGAGGTCTTTTGCATGCTCCNTAAAACAGTTTTTTATAGCTTCAGTCTCATTCTTATCGCCGATTTGAGTAGACGTACCATGAGCGTTTATATAGCACACATCCTCTTGATTTAGTCCAGCGTTACTAAGCGCATTTAGCATGCAGCGACTTGCACCAATCTTATCCGGGGAAGTCATATGATACGCATCACCACTCATTCCAAAACCAACTATTTCTGCATAAATATTAGCGCCTCTTCTTTTTGCACTTTCATAGGATTCTAAAAACAGAACCCCTGCTCCTTCACCTAGGACAAACCCATCACGAAGTTTATCGAACGGCCTGGATGCCTCACTTGGTGCACAATCCCTTGTTGACAAAGCCCTTGCAGCTGCAAACCCTCCAATGCCCAAAGGGGAGACTGTTGCCTCAGACCCTCCAGCAAGCATTGCTTCCGCATCACCCATTTGTATCATCCTGTATGCCAAACCAACAGAATGGAGCCCCGTTGTACAAGCAGTGACAGTAGCCAAATTAGGTCCCTTTAAGCCGTATTTAATACTCAAGTGCCCTGATATCATGTTAATGATTGAACCAGGAACAAAAAAGGGTGAAATTCTTTTTGGGCCTTTTCTACTAAGAGTTTCATGAGTTTTTTCTATCAGGGGTAAGCCACCAATCCCAGATCCAATAAGTGACCCCACTTTAAACTGGTTTTCTTCGTCAACACTGTACCCAGAATCAAGGAACGCTTGTGCACCAGCTACGAGCCCATAATGTATGAATGTATCCATATTCCTAGTTTCTTTAGGAGTAAAAAACTTATCAATATTGGTTTCAGAAACCTCCCCAGCAATTCTCACTGGATACCCTGTTGTATCAAACTTTGTAATGCTAGAAATACCTGATTTACCCGCTACTACAGCATCCCATGACTGCTCTACATCGGAACCCAACGGTGACACCATTCCTAGTCCAGTGACAACAACTTTTTTCATACAACTTTTACCTAACAAGCGGAATTAAATAAAACAAGCAAATCGCTATTTAACGTTAGCATCTATATAATCAATTGCTTCTTTGACGGTCGTGATTTTCTCAGCTTCCTCATCAGGAATCTCACATTCAAAGGCATCTTCTAGAGCCATAACTAGCTCTACAGTATCAAGAGAATCAGCTCCTAAATCGTCAACAAACTTTGAGTCACTTTTTATGTCTTCCTGCTTTATCCCAAGTTGCTCCGAAACAATACTTTTTACCCTTTTCTCAATCTCTTCCATGTTTCTCCCTAAAAATTATTTATAGTGTATCAGGACATTAACATCCCACCATTAACATTTAACACAGTCCCAGTTATGTACCCCGCCTGTTCTGACGCTAAAAATCTAACTGCGCTAGCGACATCTTCGGGCTTGCCAAATTTTTTCATTGGTATATTTTCCGCCATCCTTAACTTTACATCATCGGGAAGCACTTTAGTCATTTCAGTCTCAATAAAACCAGGTGCAACACAATTTACGGTTATATCCCTACTGGAAACCTCTCTTGCTAGAGATTTTGACAACCCCTCGATTCCAGCCTTTGATGCTGAATAATTTCCTTGACCAAAATTACCTAACTCGGCAACGACAGAAGTTATAAAAATTATTCGACCGTGTTTTTCTTTTAACATAGACCGAAGAAGACTTTTTGTTACCAAAAAGGCACCTTTTAAATTTGTATCTATGACTCTATCCCACTGAAAATCCTTCATTCTTAGCAATAAAGCATCATCAGTTACCCCCGCATTATTTACCAGTATAGATGGAGGATTCATGTCTTTTAAAAAGGTTTTTATGGTTTCATCTACGTCATCTTGAGTAATATTTAATTTTAACCCAGCACCTTCACACCCGAAGTTATCAATAATTTTTTCGATAACTGCCACTCCCTCACATGTAGTTGATGTCCCGTAAACCGTATATCCATCTTTAGCAAAAGCTTCAAAAATAGACTTGCCAATACCCCTCGAAGCTCCAGTAATAAAAACACTTCCCATTTTCTTCCTTTCTCTAACCCTTAGACATTCAATGATTCCATGGCTTTATTGAAAGAATCATAGTCTTTAAAATTATATATTTTGACGCTTCTATCTATTTGTTTTATAAGACCTGATAATACTCTACCTGGCCCACACTCTACAAAAGTTTCTACTCCAGACCTGATCATGGTTTCCACAGTAGATTTCCACAATACAGGTGATATGGCTTGCAATGGCAGAAGCTCTCGAATTTCATTTATCCCTTTGTACGGTTTTGCAGTTACGTTTGAAAAAACTGGGATTGCTGGGTCACAAAGTTCAATTTCATTTAATTTATGTTCTAACATTATCTTTGCTGGCGCTAAGAGGGAGGAATGAAAAGGTGCTGAGACGGGTAATTTAACAACACGTGCAGTCTTGCCAAGCTGGATTATTTTTTCCGCAACACTGTCGAGCAAACTATTTGATCCAGAAATCACAGTCTGCTTTCCAGTATTTATATTCGCAACTTCTACCGTTTTAGTATTAGCATTTTTCTCACAAAGTTTATTTTTACTATTCTCCCTTACACTCTTGCAGATGTCCTCGACACATTCTTCTGTAACACCTATAATCGCAGCCATTCCACCCACATTTTCTGGTACAGCGTCTTGCATAGCTTCAGCACGAAATTTTACAAGTGACACAGCCGAAGAAAAACCAATACATCCAGCAGCCGTCAAGGCAGAATATTCTCCCAAACTATGCCCAGCTAAAAAACTTGGTAACCCAGTTGGCTGATTTTTTCTATACAGCCTCCAGATTGCCAACGAACACGCTAATAATACTGGTTGTGTGTAAGTTGTTAAATTAAGTTTCTCAACTGGACCATCCGAAATTAATCGTCCGATATTTTCCCCAAGAACTTCGCTAGCCTCGTCAAGAACATCCCGAACCAATGGTACACTTTCGAAGGAATTCATCATCCCGA
>NYVY01000058.1 GCA_002684875.1 Pseudomonadota bacterium | reverse complement strand
GCAAAAATCTTTTGCAATTCCAGAATACAAATCAAAGTGATTAGATTTTTTCCTTGTAGCCCAGCTCGCTTTTAAAGGAGGTAAAATTCTTTGAGTTTCACTGATCAGTTTGAGATTATCGGGAATGCCAGAAGAAAAATCGTTGTTGAGAATAACCAGGTCTGGTTTTATCCCATTAACTATTACGTTATCATCATCAAATGAAATTCGCTCAATAGGGAGATAGGATGGTAGACCATCAGGAGTTTTAAAAAATAATTCTTTTAGTTTACAAAACTCATCATCCATCGATCCTAAAATTACGGTTAGTCCCACGTTACTCAACATATTACAAAGTTGCCCAACACTCTGGTGATAAAAATCATTTCTGGTATGGCTTTCTGGAATTACTAAAACTGTCTCGGCATGTGGACAGTTCCTCTCAATTGCTGCCATAAAAGCTTGAATCGCACATCGTCTGTCATTTGCCCCAATGTTATTGAAGCCAGCTGGAAATAAATTTGTATCAACAGGAGCAATTTTAAAGCACGAGTTTCTTAAGTCAACAGAGGAATAAAAAGGAGGCTTAAATTGCGAAAACATATCTCTAAACCAATGTTCAACAACTGATTTATTTTCGATAATTGTTTTTTCTAAGGTAAGTAATTCACCACATAATTTTGCTTTTAATTGAGGAACCATACCGTAATAATAATATAAAAAACCCTCCCGAGGTTTTTACCTGGGAGGGTTGAGAAGGCGAGTTTAGGTAAACGCTCGCCTGGAGAAATAATCAGTGTGATGTGTAAGCTTGTTCGCTGTGAGATGTTACATCTAAACCCTCTCTCTCATCATCTTCGCTCACCCTAATCCCTATTAAAAGGTCAGCAACCTTTAACGCAATAAATGCGACTACTGCGGATATAACGACAGTGATAATAACCGCTTCAAGCTGTATGAAGACCTGACTACCTATGTTGAAGTCACTACCCCCAGTTCCTCCAAGGGAAGGTGCAGTAAAGACACCTGTCAAGATGGCTCCGAGAATACCCCCTACGCCGTGAATACCGAATACGTCAAGTGATTCATCAGCGCCTAGAAGGGACTTTAATCTTGTGCAAGCCCAAAGACATACAAATCCAGCAATAGCTCCGATAATTATTGCACCCATTATTCCTACGGAACCGCATGCTGGTGTAATAGCTACTAGTCCAGAAATCATACCCGAGGCAGCTCCCAGCATCGAAGGCTTACCCTTTGTGAAAGACTCACCCACTGTCCAGGCCAGTATCGCAGCACAGGTTGCGAATAATGTATTTGCGAATGGTAGAGTTGCTCCTGAGTTTGCTTCTAAATTTGAACCAGCATTAAATCCAAACCAACCTATCCATAATATTGCAGCACCTATTAGAGTCATAGGTAAAGAATGGGGTGGCATAGCTTCTTTGCCGTATCCAATTCTTTTTCCTAAAACATAAGCTGCAACAAGTCCTGCGATTCCCGAGTTTATGTGCACCACCGTTCCACCTGCGAAATCAAGAGCTCCTTTATCAAGAAGATATCCTCCAGGTCCCCAAACCATATGACAAATAGGAAGGTAAGAGAAAGTGAACCAAATAATCGCAAAAATTAGCACTCCAGCGAATTTTGCTCGTTCAGCCATGGAACCGACTATTAATGCGCAGGTTAAGCCCGCAAAGGTTGATTGAAAAGCTATGAATATTGTTTCAGGTAGAACTATCCCGTCTGTAAATGTTCCTGCAGTAGCATCCGCCGAAGTTCCAGCCAAAAAGAGCTGCGATAAGCCCCCAAATATTGGGTTTCCTTCGGTTAATGCTAATGAGTATCCGTAAATAGCCCATAGAACAACTATCAAGGAAAAAACGGTTGTCACTTGCATTAACATTGACAGCATGTTTTTTGTTCTAACCAACCCTCCGTAGAAGAGGGCCAATCCAGGTACAGCCATGAATGTTACTAACAACGTAGCAGTCATCATCCAGGCAATATCTCCCTTAAACATTTCTGGTTCAACTGGTACATCTGGTACATCTTGGGCAAATACAGCCGTAGTACATAATGTTGATAGAAATATGATTTTTCCAAAATCTAATTTACTTAAAGTTTGTGTTAAAAATTTCATAGTTAAAAACTTTCAATTTAATAATGGTTTACAAAGCTTCCTTACCGGTTTCACCGGTTCGAATTCTAATAACTTCGCTGAGATCGGAAATAAATATTTTTCCATCCCCAATTTTTCCAGTTTTCCCAGCACCTTCAATTGCCTCTACGGCTCTTTCGGCTACGTCATCGTTAACTGCAACTTCTAATTTAACCTTGGGTAGGAAATCGACTACATACTCCGCCCCACGATATAGCTCCGTATGGCCTTTTTGTCTTCCAAAACCCTTAACTTCGGTAACGGTTAGTCCCTGAACTCCCACTTCAGATAACGCTTCACGCACCTCATCTAACTTGAAAGGTTTAATAACGGCAGTGATTAGTTTCATATTTGTTCCCTTTTAATCAAATTCCCGAAGAATATTCCCCAGGAATTGTAAACGTTATACTTTTTTAGAAAGATTTAGAAAAAGATACTACGGCTCCGGAAGCAAAGGCAGGCCCAACGGCACCATCACCGCTATTATCTATGAAATCCAATCCTAGAGCGTAACCGTCTCCCATATCGAATCCAAGGCTGATACTATAGTCTTCATAATCGAAGCCATTGACACCTTCGATTTTTGAACTTCCAGCATGAGCAGAAATAGTAACAGATTCGCTCACTGGGTATTCGAAATTTACTTGCATATATGTCGATCCACTATCATCTCCTACACCAAACCATTCTGTCGTGAAATAATGATAACCAGCGCTGAACGGCCCATATGACGCTATAGCGTAGATTTCGTTTGTATTAATATTAGGCGTTTGTCCCGAGTTATCAGGATAGTAGTAGTATAAATCACCTACATCGATGCTGATATCTCCAATATTGAAACCATAACCCGCGTACAGATCCATTTCTATAGATGTATTCCCAAATTCAACATTGGAGTTCCAATTACCTAGATAGAGGCCACTTGGATGAGACAAGTCGAAGCCGCCCTGAATTGCTGGGGCATCTTCAGTTTGTTTCGCACCTCTGAAGCGATATTCAGAAAAAACACCTACGTTTGCAGAAGATTCCCATTCTGCACTTGCCGAGTTAGTAATAGCTAGAGGTAGTTGAAGCATCGAGATGCAACAAACAGAAGTTAAAAATTTGTTACCCATTTCTTTCTCCGTATAGTTTTCAGACAAAAGATTAATGGCTAGATTCGTGCCAAAAAGAAATTTTTTTCTAATTAAAAAAAAATCTTTATTTTTAATGACTTAGAAAGATGCAAATAATTTTATTTTTTGTTTTTTTATTTATTAGTGCATCAATTTAAAGCAAATGCACAAGCTTTGTGCCAAGAGTGTGAAAATATTTTTTGATTTTTTTGATGTTAATTAACAGAATTTATAAAAAAAACAGCTTGTTCATTTGAAAATTTATTTGAACCCCCGATAACAACTACTCTAATCAATGCTGATTCTCTGAATATATATTTACAATAAATAGTTATTTGTCGTTTACTTGATCCATCGCCAGCTAAGATCCATCCTCTATATCTTTTATAACCATTGTTAATTTCGTTGCCTAATGGCTTTAAGTTAAAATTTGTAATCAAATTTTTGTCTATTACTTTTTGCAACAATTTAAGGTTTTGNTTTTTAGATAAAAAAGATGCAGTTTCAATAACAAACGATGTGTTTTCAACCACAGAAGAATATCGATTTATTAGTATATTTTCTTCATTACTTTCTATGGAAACAGATAAGCTTCTTTCTACAATTTTTGGTTTAGTTGGGAACAACGCTTGCCATGAAAAAGTCTCGTTATTAACAGCTCGCCAATTGTATGTTGGATAGCAAGCAGATAGACTAAAAGCTATTAAAATTGCAAAAGCAAGTTTCATATGATTATCAATTTATGATCGTTCGATTTTACAGCTCCTCCTCACCAACGTTTCTTGTCAACCAAGAGTTGGCTTTAGAGATTTATAAAATAATGGGAAAAGAACATACTCAAAAAGGAATCATTTGCCAAAATGATTTTGACTCTATATCAGAGAGACTTTCTAATCCCAACTTGAAGAATATCAAGTTGGGAGGTGTGAACATGGACATAAGATTGTTTCCGTTAAAAAAAATGATAAAAAAAGCTAAATTATCTGATGATAAATTTATTACCTGGGAGCAGTTGCGTTGATTGGAATTACATCTCGCAGGTTCTTTGTTGCTAAGNCCTTGGTAATTTTACTTCTTTTGGCATAGCTCTCAACTTGATCTAAGCCAACTGAACCAACATTAAAATACTCTGCATCTGGGTGCCAAAAGTAAAATCCACATATGCTCGAAGCAGGGCTCATTGCCTTATTCTCAGTTAATACAATTCCAATTTCATTTGAACCCAGCTTTTCAGCAATTGTTTCTTTAATACTATGGTCAGGACAAGCGGGGTATCCCGGTGCAGGTCTTATTCCTTGGTAATTTTCATTAATTAAATCACTATTAGAAAGTGATTCCTCACTTGCATATCCCCAGAACTCTGTTCTTACCATCTTATGTAAACATTCAGCGAAAGCCTCTACGAGCCTGTCAGCCAAAGCTTTAACCATGATNGNATTATAATCATCTTGAGCGTCTTCATATTTTTNAGCAATTTTATCTGNTCCTTCGATAGTTACAAAAAAAGTACCGAGATAATCTTTATTGGCTTTAGACTCATGAGAGACAAAATCAGCTAAGCTCTTGTTNCGGGTNCCGTTTGGTTTTTTTGTTTGTTGCCTCAAGCCGTACCAAACAAATAATTCTTCTTCCAANCTTTCATCAGTGAAGACAGTAATATCTTCTGGCGCAGTTCTTCTAGCAGGGTAAATACCAAATATCGCGTTAGCTTTGAGTTTTTTTCTTTTTACGATTTCTTGAAGCATTGCTTTCGCATCGGTAAATAGTTTTGTTGCTTCTTCACCCACTATTTCGTCATTAAGAATCTCTGGAAACTTACCAGCTAAGTCCCATGCACGGAAAAAAGGCATCCAATCAATGTAATCTACCAATTTATCGATTGGAAATGCTTTAAGAACTCTCCGTCCTAAAATATTCGGTTTAGGGGCAAAAATATTTTGTTCTATATTAAAAAAATTACTACGGGCATCATGAAAACTAATCAAAGGAACTTCTTTTTTATAAAATTTATCTCTTATTTTTTTGTAGTCAGACTCTAGCTNCTGTATATAAATTTCTTTATCTTTGAGAGAACCTGTGAGAGTTTGTGCCACTGGAACAGCCCTCGAGGCATCAGGTACCCAAACAACTGGTCCGGAATAATAAGGAGCAATTTTTACCGAAGTATGCGCTTTGGAGGTTGTTGCACCACCAATTAACAGGGGAATATTTTTGCTTTTGAACCACGGATCTCTTTCCATCTCTTTTGCCACATGTGCCATTTCCTCGAGCGATGGTGTAATCAAGCCAGATAAGCCAACAATATCAGCATTGTTCTTTTTTGCTTCCTCTAGAATTTTTTGCGCGGGGACCATGACGCCAAGGTTGATTACATCAAAATTATTACATTGTAAAACAACCGTCACTATATTTTTGCCAATATCGTGAACATCGCCTTTTACAGTTGCTATAAGTATTTTCCCCTTTTGCTTAATTACCCCAGAACTCTCCTGTTCTTTTTCAATATAGGGTATCAAGTGAGCAACGGCAGTTTTCATGACTCTGGCGGATTTGACCACTTGAGGTAAAAACATTTTTCCTTCACCAAATAAATCTCCTACTACATTCATACCATTCATCAATGGTCCTTCAATTACTTCTATTGTTTTTCCTTCTCGATTCTCAATCTCAATTCTTGCTTCTTCTGTGTCTTCTGTAATAAATTCGGTTATGCCGTGAACCAAAGCATGTTTGATTTTTGACTGAGTGTCTTCCATTCTCCATTTATCGATCTCTTCCTCTTTTTCATTCGTTTTTGTCAAAGACAATGAAAAATCAATCATTTTTTCGGTCGCATTATCAGTTCTTGCAAAAACTAAATCAGTTACATATTCTTTAAGTTTAGGGTCGAGATCTTCGTATACTGATAATTGCCCAGCATTAACAATCCCCATTGACATACCAGCTTTAATTGCATGGTAGAGGAAGACGCTATGTATAGCCTCTCTAGCTTGATTATTCCCTCTGAATGAGAAACTAACATTAGAGACTCCTCCCGAAATTTTAGCAAAAGGTAGGTTTTTTTTAATCCATGTAGTAGCTTCAATAAACTCTATTGCGTATTTATCATGTTCTTTAATTCCAGTCCCAATTGCAAAGATATTTGGGTCAAAAATAATATCTTCAGGGTCGACACCAGCTTCTTCTACAAGCAAGTCATAAGCTCTTTTACAAATAGATTTTCTTTTTTCCAGATTATCAGCCTGCCCTTTTTCGTCAAAAGCCATTACGATCATTGCTGCTCCATATTTTTTACAAAGAGAAGCTTGTTTTAAAAATTCTTCCTCACCCTCTTTCAATGAAATAGAGTTAACAACGGGCTTTCCTTGGCAACATTTTAATCCAGCCTCTAGAACAGACCACTTAGATGAGTCAATCATGAATGGGACTCTAGAGATATCAGGTTCTGATGCCAAAAGATTCAAAAANTTGNTCATCGCTTTTTCAGAATCTAACATNGCTTCATCCATATTGATNTCAATAATNTGAGCACCATTGTCAACTTGCTGCCTAGCAACCTCCACAGCTTCTTCAAACTTTCCTTCTAATACAAGATTTGCGAANTTTTTGGATCCAGTTACGTTTGTTCTTTCACCTACGTTAATAAAAAGTGAATCCTCTCCAACGTTGAAAGGCTCTAGGCCAGATAANCGAAGTTTCTGNTTTATAGAGGGTGTTTTTCTTGGAGANNATGNTGAAACAGCATCTTTTATTGCNTGGATATGTTCAGGAGTTGTTCCNCAGCAGCCNCCAACAATATTGACCCAACCGAGTTNTGCAAANTCTGCTATTAATCCAGAAGTAATTTCAGGTGTTTCGTCAA
>NYVY01000057.1 GCA_002684875.1 Pseudomonadota bacterium | reverse complement strand
ACAACAACAACAACAACAACAACAACAACAGCAGCAGCAACAACAACAACAACAACAACAACAACAACAGCAGCAGCAGCAGCAGCAGAAGCAGCAGCAGCAGCAGCAGCAGCAGCAGCAGCATCATCTGCCGCCGCAGTAACACGCACGGCAGCAGCAACAGCATCACCAGCAACACCAACAACCGCAACAACAACAGCAACCCCAACAAAAGCTTCCCCACGCAGCCCTCCATAATCTCTATGGCCCCACGGAAGCGGCTATCGATGTCACCTCCTGGGCCTATGACTCTGAGCTAAAACCAACCATCATCCCAATCGGGCACCCTATTTCTAACACCGCGATCCATCTTCTCAATCAGGACCTCCATGAAGTCACACAAGGAGCGGAGGGAGACCTCTACATCGCCGGACAAAATCTCGCACGCGCATACGCAAACCGCCCAGACCTTACGGCAGAGAGCTTTATCCCGAACCCATTTCGCTCGGATAAATCCACTTCCGAGCTTCTCTACCGCACTGGCGACCGCGCCCGCTATCTGGATGATGGCTCTCTGGAATTCCTCGGCCGTAACGATCATCAAGTCAAAATAAGAGGACAGCGGGTCGAACTCAGCGAGATCGAGACTGCCCTCCTCCAGCACACCTCGATCGAGCGGGCTATCGTCACCTTCGAGGAAGAGCGCTTGACCGCATACGTGAGCGGAAAAGGGCTCGAGACTGATTCCGCCTCCTCTTTCGCAGATGATCTCAGAGAGAACCTCACGGAAGCGATGATTCCTCAGCATTGGTTCACAATCGAAAAATGGCCTCTAACCTCCAATGGCAAGATCGATCGGAAAGCACTCCCAAAAGTCTATTCCCATCATCACGATCAACTTGAGGAACTCAGTGGGGACACTCAATTGGCACTCGCCGCCATCTGGCAGGAAGTTCTTAAGCTTGAAAAAATTGGTGCGAACTCCCACTTTTTCCGCCTTGGCGGGCACTCTCTAACCGCGACCAGAGTGAACACTCGTATCAAAAAACACTTCGCGCTCAAACTCCCCCTCCGCGCCATTTTTGAGTTTCCCGTTTTAGCGGACCTCGCTCAACATCTTGATGAGTCGAGCTCACCAAGTGAGGAGACATCCGACCATCTTGAAATTAAAATCTAGCCCTCATCGCCATGAACCTCTATCGCATGGGACGCCCTTTACCTGATACAGGTCGCCGCATCTTTTGCCTACCGCCGGCTGGGACTGGAGCGAGCACCTTTTACCCACTCATGGAGCTAGAAAATGAAGGCACCATCATTTGCCCCGTCTCACTCCCAGGCCGTGAAGGGCGAGCCCAAGAAGCCATTCCTAGCTCACTACCAAACCTCGCGCACCAACTAGCCTGTGAACTCACTCCCTTTCTTTCTCAACCATACTGCCTGCTAGGGTACAGCATGGGCGCCCTTTTAGGATATGAAATGATTCGCTGCTGGCAAGAATGGGGAATCGACCTCCCCGACTCCCTTTTCACCATTGCCTGTCGCGCACCTCATAGCCCGTTTTCCAGACGACTATCCAACCTTTCTTCGCCCGACTTTCGTCAAGCCGTGAGCCGACTAGGAGGCCTCCCCAACATCATCCTAAATGATGAAGAAACGATGTCTCTCTACGAACCTCTCCTACGCAGCGACTTCAAAAACTGCGAGAACTACCAGCTTGAAAAATCCACCCCGGTTCCCTCTAAAATCCACGCCGTCGTCTCAGCTCAAGACGAGCTCATGACGCTTGAAGATGCGGAAGCATGGCAACATTACTCGGAAAATGAATTCTCCTTAACAGTGCTCCCAAATGCCTCACACATTCTCACTCCAGCACAGCTTAAAAAGACCTTCGCCAACTTCATCAAATCATGAAAAAGCGCATCATCATCGGCATCTTTCTTACCACTGCCGTGTTCTTCCTCTACCTCTTTTTTACCGGAAGATTTGCCCCCCCGAATCCTCTCCCCACGAAGACGCTCTCCAGTTATAAATTACCCGAGAAGATTGATCGTTCACCGAAGGCACAAGCACAAGCAGCTCGTGATTTTCTCTCCCTCCTTGATGAACACATGAGGGAACAAACGCAGTTTCCACTCGACTCCCCGGAGCGTAAAAAATGGACAAACCATCCTCCCAAGCACAGTGAAAAAGGAGCACGCTTAGGTGACCTTACACAGGAACAAATCGAAGCAGGCCTCCATCTTCTCTCCACCATCCTCAGTAAAGAGGGCTTCTATCGCGTGAGAAATGTCCCTCTTGCTGATGACCACATCGTCCCTGAAGGAAAACGCTATGTTGGCTTTGGCGCTGAGGACTTCCGGCTCGTCATTTTCGGCGAACCCGCAGAGGACTCGCCCTGGGCCGTGCAATTTGATGGCCACCACCTGGCGGTGAATATCAACATTCATGGGAGCCAAATGTCGCTCTCACCATCCCTCATTGGGACCGAGCCTCATCACTTTCACCTCGATGGTGAAGTCATCCGTCCGATCAAAGCCTTCACAGACAAGGCCTACGCCCTCATCCAGAGTTTAGCCGGTGAGCAAAAGAAAAAGGCCATCATCTCGGAAACAAGCGAAGACACTCAACTCGCGGAACCAGAATTCGATGGTTTTATCCCTGATCTCCAAGGCATCAAAGGGGCTGAACTTTCTTCTTCTCACAAAGCGCAGCTTCTAGGCCTCATCGCAGAATACGTTCGCAGCCTTCCCCAACACGCCGCCCAAGTTCGTATCCAACAACTCAAAGCGGAAATCGATGAAATTCACTTTTCATGGTGTGGTCCCACTACCGAAAAGAGTGCCGTTTCCTACCGAATCCAAGGCCCCTCTCTGATCATCGAGTATGCTTGTCAGCTCTTTGTTCCCGAGCGCCCTTTTGATCATATTCACACCATCTATCGTGACCCCAGTAATGAATACGGACACAGATTTATGAATCCTTCGACTCGCGACTAATCCAAAAAAACAACAGTAATTTTCGTAACCGCACACTCATCGACCCCGACAATTCCCTTTACCATCTATGCGACTACTCATACATGATTAATCACACAATCTCTCTTAACCTCTATCGATAAAGCTCACCTTTCCTTTTTCATTCGCCCTCCTATTTAGTTCAACGGGTCTCGCCCAAGCGGCAACAGTATGGAGCTTGAGCGACCCCAATGTCACCGCGGTCAACTTTACGCAACCCGCCCCCGGGATACGTCACGAAGTAGCACCTGGCATCATTCTAAATCGAGATAACAGACGCGGCCTCTACAATTCTGCTACGGAAGGAATATTCAGTTTCTTGAATAGCCCCGGAGGCACCCGCTTTCAAACAATGCCGTTGAAGCTAGCATTCAGGCAACGAACCATACCAACCTCACCTTTGGGGTCTGGGCCGATAGTCATGGCGCCGCGGGTAATCTTCAGACAAATATTCTCACAGGTCCGGCCGTTCTTCACCTCACGGGCGACGACATCTACCTTGATATCCAATTTACGGCATGGGACAGAGCCGTTTCTGACGGTGGCCAAGCTGGCTTCACTTTTGACAAGAGCCTCAGCACCAGTCCCGGAACCGAGCTGTAGCCTCCTCGCCGCAATTGCCTCAGCCTACCTGCTATTTCGCAGGAAAAGACATTAATCACCGCGATCCTTAGCCTAAGATTTCCCCCATTCATAAGTCCGCCAGCGCCAGACTAAAAAGAGAGCTTTCAGCGCCTCTTCTGCCAGCAAGACGTACCAAAGCCCTGACACTCCAAAACCAGCTTCCACCACTAGAAAGTAAGCGATAGGCACGCTCAATCCCCACATCATGATTTGAGTTCCCACCACGGGCACGACCACATCTCCCACCGCTTTGAGCGAATAGTATAAGATCGTATTCACCGCGCTAAAGGGTTGCACAAAGATGGTAATGAGAAGCAATTCGCCCGCCAGCCCGATCACCTCTTTCTGCGTCGTGAATAGACTTAAGAGGGGCTCTCTTCCAAAATACAGAAAGGTCGCCGCCATCATCGTAATCATCGTTGCGACTACCGAAGAATGCACGATGCAGCGGCTCACTGCTTTCCAGGTTTTCGCCCCGTAGCGATAGCCTACCATCACCTCATTGGCTTGACTGATCGACATCAGNAANACGGTNAGAAAGTTATTCAAAGCNAGAGTGAACGTCCGNCTCAGCACCATCACTACGCTGATCCCCGCAATGAAGCTCACGAGAATAATCTGATAAAANCCATAAGCTAAGTTNTCCAGCGCACCTGGCCAAATAAGGGTAAACATTTGNCGCAATCTTTGGCNGGAACTAGNCCAACTTCGCTTCCAAAAATGGGGCNGAATCTTCAAGGTTCGCGCAAAGACTATGATTAATAAGACNACCGCGATTGCTCGNACAAAGAGNGTCGCCAAGGCTGACCCCTCCACCCCTAGCTCNGGAAACGGCCCGATCCCAAAGATTAAGAGATAAGCAAAAGGNAGNTAGCCTCCATAAGCCAGTAATCCCAACCACAGTAANATCCGNGTTCTCCCGTAGGCCCGCAAAGTCGCNGTTCCGGCAATCATNATCCCATTAAAAAAAATGGTGAACCCTCCCACTCGNANATAAATTTCCGCACCCTCAGCGGCTTCAGGCGGACAATTGATGGCCTGAANCCACCAAGGAGCACCGAGGAAAAGAACAAAGCCGAGANCCAATCCGATCAAAGCATTTCCGNCCATNGCNGTTTCCGCAAACCGCCNNGCCTCAATTTCNCGCTTNGCGCCGAGGCTTCTTGAAATCAGGACAACTGCCCCCGCTGCGAAAAATGCCGAAAGATCAAACGCGACGAGTAATATCTGATTNGCGATACTCACTGCGGCAGCCGCATTCTCAGAATATGCGCTGATNATCATAGTATCGACCAACATCGCGACCATGCCAATCAGAGCGCTCAACANCAAGGGAGTGCTCAGCTGCAATAAAGTCTGATCNGTTCCCCTTTCCTCACTCATCGNCCTCAAAGNNAAAGTCTACTTGACCTGCGATATCGGCCAACTGTCCNTCATCCAGCCCATAGAGATTCTCAGAGAGNGNATCATCCGCCCCCTTAAGCTGCNNCAGAAACTNTTCCAGTATTTCAGNGACCTNTTCTCTTTTTGAAAATCGCGGATCAAAAATCCATTCTCCCTTTAAGGTGNTCTCCTCAAGCCAGCAATTNATCAACATCGGATAAGCGGGACGATTATTACGAGCGACNGTTCTACCCGGGACTTTGTTCCGCTCGAATCCGNCGCNTTTGAACCCGGCATCGACCCGNCCCAAAAAGTTAAATCCAAGCGACGGNCTGATCTGNAGAGAAGATTCCTCTTCCAANTATCGGAGNATCCCGTAACTCACTCCACCATGAGGNACCNGCGCCAGATCATCTTCAATTTCCTGACAGAGTTCCCNAAAATCGCTCTCCTCCAGNTTTCTGATNACGAAAGGATAGATCGCCGTCATCCATCCCACCGTTCGNGAGAGGTCCNGCGNNTCCCCNNGCCCCTGAAANTCTCGTCCATGAGACTCCAGCATCACCGTCACGCGATCTCCCTCGCACAGCGNCGATAAGGCTCGCCCNGCGGAGGCTAAAAGAATGGGTAAATCAACCTCACAACCATCGAGCTCAAATTCNATCTCTTGGCTGCCTTCTCCTTCACCCTTTTTCAANGAGAGGGTCTGTGAATCCTGCACCACGCCCTGCCAATATCGGGTATCTTCCTTGGACCATTCGACCGAGCTTGGCAGAAGCTTCGCCCAAGCCTCATAGCTNATCGTTTTTNCTGGNAGATAGGCACGCTCNCCTCGCTCNNNCTGTTGGTAAACCAACTGTANGTCATCCANCAAGATTCTCCATGANACCGCATCAATCACAGTATGATGCGCGATNAANCAGAGTCGTATCNTNCCATCNNCCTCCACACTCGCGGCGAACTTGATCAAGGGGNNATNTTCGAGCGCGAAGCTCTCTTGCAGAGCAGCGACCTCAGCTTCGAACGCCTCTGGCGGGAACCACTCAATCCTTGGTTTTTCAAATGGTGCAATCTTAAGTTCGNTCCCAATCCAGCACATCCGCAAGNCATNATGATATTCCACGACGNNACTCCACGCTTCNTCCAGTANGCCTCGATCAAGAGCCGTNGTGCTNCTCAAGGCAATCGCCTGATTAAAATGCTGAGGGGANTCCATCCCCAATTCACGGAACCAGCGTTGGATNGGAGGCGCTGTNAAAGGCGCTCCACTCGGNTCGGTGAGAGACTCGTCTAAAATNACCTGACCTTCAGAAATCACAGCCGCCAGTTCACTCACAGTTTGATGCTTGAATAACTCGGCTGGAGAAACATCCATCATCGAACGCTTAAGCCGACTGACAATCTGCAACGCGAGAATGGAATCACCGCCTAGCTCNAAAAAATTATCNTACAGCCCCACCGATTCCACCGGTAAGACCGACTGCCAAACCTCACGCACCCGCTCTTCCACTTCACTTCCTNGGCCATNCTCTNCCGAAGAAGNANGCTGAACCCAAACAGGAGCAGGTAAGGCANATCGGTCCAGCTTCCCGTTTGAAGTCAAGGGAAGAACTGGGATCGCGACAAAAACCGAAGGCACGAGATGAGGNGGNAGAACTCTTACCAGNTCGCTTTTCCAATCCTTCTCTTCCCCCACGACATANGCCACCAAACGCTTATGGCCACTCTCATCATCCAGAGCTAGCACNGCTGTNTCGCGGACACCTCCGATTTTCAGAAGAGCTTGCTCCACTTCGCCGGGCTCAATTCGGAAGCCTCGCACCTTTACCTGNTGATCNATCCTTCCNAAAAACTCCANCACCCCATCACGACGCCAACGCACGCGATCTCCCGTGCGATAGAGCGTCAAGTTTNCGTCACGNAATTCATCAGACCGAGGATCNAAAAAAGGATTTGGGACGAAGACCTCTGCAGTGAGACTCGCTTGATTCGCATAGCCGCGCGCGAGCCCTTGCCCTCCCAGATAAAGCTCCCCTTCCNCTCCTTGAGGAACCAACTGCAGGTCAGCGTCTAGGATGTAAACCTGAGTNTCATGAATCGGCCGACCAATTGGGGTCTTNTTAAGNTCAAAAAGCTCTCNTTTAGAAAAGTGATGACAGCAGNTAAACGTCGTCCCCTCGGTAGGACCATAGCCATTAATNAGCTGCGTNTCNGGCCAAAGTNCCGCGGCCANCTTGAGGTGCTCAGGGGAAAGAGNATCGCCACCGGCAAGTAATTGCCGCAGCCCCGNAAAGCCCGTCATTCTCTCCTCAACCGCGAGGTGAAATAGACCCGCNGTCAGCCACAAGCTGGTCACNCCATGCTCTTGAACNAGCTCTGCCAGCTCATCGAGCGAAGGAGTCGCACGGCCAGCAAGCACCAGNGTNCCTCCATTCAGGAGCGGGCCCCAGGTTTCAAAAGTCGAGGCATCGAACCCCAGCGGTGCAGCCTGCAAGAAAACGTCTTCCGGCCGAAAGCTCGCATAAGACGTCTCCTTCACCAAGCGAACGACCGCCCGATGCGGCACCTCCACTCCTTTNGGTAANCCNGTTGAACCTGAGGTGTAGAGAAGGTANGCGAGCTGATCAGCCTCAACTNCTTTCCGTTCTTTTTGAGGAATTTCACTCAGCGAAAGGTAGAATCCNTCACCGTTNCCAAATGAGNAAATAGCAGAACCACNAAAGCGCTCCTCTANTAACAGACGATCATCCGATAGCACCCATCCAATTTCCGCATCTCTCAAAGTCCAATCTAAACGAACTGCCGGCAAATCGACCTCCAAAGGAACATAAAGCCCTCCTGCCTTTAGGACTCCGATGATCGCCGCCATCGTCTCAATCGAACGGACTGCCATCACTCCCACCCGAGACTCCTGACCCACACCACGCTCAACCAGTAAATCAGCCCAACGCTGGCTTAGGAGATCAAGTTCTTTGTAGCTTACTTTTCGGACACCTGAAATCAGAGCCACCGCATTTGGCTGCTCTCTCACCTTTTGAGAAAATTGCTCCGTAATCGTTCCCTCAGCTTTACCAACCCCTCCTTTACCAAGAGTGATCAACTCATCTTCAACGCTTCGATCATGGATCGGAATCGCCGAAAGTGGCTGCTCTAACAAGCGAGGGAAATTCTCTAACAAGCGCGCAAAATCGCGACCAATCTGGCTGATCGTCTCCGGTGAAAACAGGTCACTCCGATACTCCCAGCGAGCTCTCAAAACGCCATCCTTTTCCGCCATCGCGAGGCTCAAATCAAATTTTGAAAGGCTGTGATCGAGAGTGATCGGAGACCATTGCACCCCGGTCAAAGTCAGCTTCTCGAGCGGCGCGTTTTGAAGGGTGAAAAGAACCTGAAAAAGAGGGCTCGAAGCACGACTCCTCGGAGCTGCAACTCGCTCCACAACGTCTTCAAAGGGCACCTCTTGATGTTGATACAGCGCCAGCGTCTCATCTCGCATTTGTAGAAGAAGATCCCTCAAAGTGGGATTCCCTCCCAAATCAGGCCTTAAAACCAAGGTGTTTACAAACAGCCCTATCACCTCTTCAAGGTCCTGCCGCGGGCGATTCGCAATAGGTGTCCCGATCCCAAAGTCATAACCGGCCCCATAGCGATACAGCAGCACCGAGAAGGCCGTCGCCAGCGTCATAAATAAGGTCGTCCCCTCACTCCGACCAAGTTCCACTAACGCTTGATAAGTGCTTTCATTGATCTCCAACTCATCAGTTGCCCCATCGTGGCTGAATTCCGCAGGTCTTGTGAAATCGAGAGGGAGCGCAATCTGGGCCGGAAGCCCTTCCAGTTTCTTTTGCCAAAAATTGAGTCCTTTGCTCCGGTCCTGAGTCGATTGCCAATGCGAGTAATCAACGTAGCGCAACCGCCTTTCCCCCTGATCCAGAGTCCCCGTCTCGTATGCCTTCGAGAGTTCCCTCACCAAGAGACCCAGTGACCAGCCATCGACGAGAATATGATGAAAATTTAATAATAAAACCTGTGCCTCGGCCGATAACTTGAAGAGCTGAGCACGCCACAAAGGGGCTTCACCAAGATCAAAGCCAATTCGCACGTCCTCCGCTGTCAACTCTCGCCAACGCTTCTCCTGGTCATCCGGCTCTAGCTCGCTAAGATCTCGAACTTGAATCGTATCCCTCTCCCCCTCTACCACCCTAGCCACCTGCGCGAAGGGCATGTCATCTTCCTCCACGAAGAAGAAGCGAAGCTCCTCGTGAGCCGCGAGAACTGCACGCCATGCCTTCTGCAGCCTAGAAATCGAAAGCTCTCCTTCAATCCGCACCACCGTTGGCACCGAATAGAGATTCTCCTCCCCCACTAAATGGTCCATCAACCATTGCCGCCGCTGAGCAGCAGAGAGTGGGAGTAGAGGCCCACCCTCCCACCGTGGAATCGTCTCAAGCTGACCTTCGCTCTCCGGATCAAGCGCGGAAACAAATTCCGACAGGACAGGACGCTCAAAAAGACGACGCAAGGGCACCTCTCTTCCTAAGAGTTCACGCAAGCGAGACACCACACGCGTAGCGGCGAGAGAATGCCTGCCCATTTCAAAGAAATGATCAGCCCGCGAGATCACCGCTCGCCCTAAAACATCTGACCAAATTCCCGCGACGAGTTCCTCCTCCGGCGACTGCCATCGGCCTCCATGCTGGCTGAGAACTTCCCCTTCTATAGGAATGCGCTGCAACGCTCCACGATCCACTTTTCGATTTGGAGTCAGGGGAAATTCCGACACCGCGACACAGCGAGTGGGCACCATATAAGAAGGGAGCTTCTGCCTAATCCACTCGCGGAGTTTCTTTTCCTCCACCTCCTCATCGGCACAGATGAAAGCAACCAGCATGGCAGACTCATCGCCACCGTGTAGGACCACCACCGCTTCTTGGACGGCCGCATGAGAAAGCAGCGCAGTCTCGATTTCTCCGATCTCGATCCGGTAGCCCCTGAGCTTGATTTGCCCATCCTGCCGGCCATGGAATTCTAAAACCCCATCATCACGCCAGGAAACGAGATCACCTGTCGCGTAGAATCCCTTCTGAAATTTCTCCGCAGTCAGCTCAGGACGTTTCCAATATCCCGGACTCACTCCCGCGCCCCCGATCCATAATTCCCCCGTCGCTCCATCAGGAACGATTCCACCACCCTCGTCTCGAACTTCAAACTGGGTGTTTAAAATAACGCCACCAACTGGAACAATTCCCGAAGCGAGATTTCCAGAATTCAGCTTCAACGCACTAGACCAAATCGTCGTCTCAGTTGGTCCATAGAGATTCCAAACATCTTCAGAATAATGACAAAGGTCTCTCGCTAAGTCATAAGGTAAGGCTTCACCACCACAGAGGACCCGCACCGCAGGACATTGCCCATTCTCCAATAAAACGCGCCAAGTCGTCGGAGTCGCTTGCATCGTCGTCACTCCATATTCACGAATCCACTTCTCCAGCGCCTCTCCATCTCTGCCCGCCCCGGAAGGCGCTAAAACCAAGGAGGCACCAGACACCAGAGGCAAAAAGAGTTCTAAAATCGAGATATCGAAAGAAATTGTCGTCACCGCTAAGAAGACTTCACGCTCCTCCAAGCCCAATGCGCGTGACATCCCATTCAGAAAATTTACCAAGTTCCCATGGGTGATCAGCACACCCTTGGGAGTTCCAGTGCTCCCACTCGTGTAGATGATATAAGCGGCATCAGCGGCGCCGACCTTCCAGACCTCTATCGCCTGATCACCCCCCCAAAGAGAAGAGTTTAGGGCAATTTTTTCAACACTCTGCTCTCCAAAAACTTGCTCCATCTCATCGTCATTTTCCTCATGAATGAGAAGGGCCAAGGCAGCGTCCTCCACCATGAACCTCAGTCGCTCTGTTGGAAAGTCACGGTCGAGAGGCACATAAGCCGCTCCACATTTCCAAACTGCAAAAAGGGCGACTAGGAGCCTCTCATTACGCTTGAGGTAGATGCCAACTCGATCCCCTCTTCCGATCCCCCTCCTCTTTTGCAACACCACTGCCAGACGCCCGGAACGTTCATCGAGTTCCCGATAAGTGAGTCCGTCCTGATCAGGCACGATGAGCGCGACCTTCTCGGCCACTCGCTCAGCTTCTCTGCGGAAAAGCTCTAAGCTTGTCGCCGCNTCTGGCTCAGCCCGCTCACCNTTCCCCANTTGACNTAGCCGCATCGCCTCATCTTCGGGCANGGACCATATTTTGCTTAGCTCCTCACCAAGCCCTTCAAGAAGGGCGCNCATTCCCCTTTTAAGCTGGGTGAAGAGACGCTTGATAAAATCCTCTGAGAAAGCCTCACGCTCGTAACGAAAGCTCACCTGAAGAGTCTTGCCGGGAATCACCACCACCGTGAGNGGATAGTTGGTCCGCTCATATCCTTCGCGCTCGGTGAGCTGAAATTCGCTCTCCGTTCCGGCTAAAGCTTCNTCTAAAGAAATGGGATAGTTTTCAAANACGAGAAGACTTTCAAAAAGNGGANTNCCCGCGGGAACTTCAGTGAAAGCNTGCAAATCCATNAGCTTNCNATAGCCGAATTGCTCCCGCTTCCGTTGCTCTGACTGGAGGTCTTGNAGCCATTCCAGACCACTTGTCTCATGNGCNAGCGAAACCCNCGCGGGAACCGTATTGATAAAAAGACCAATCGCNTGNTCCACTCCNAGTAATTCTGGTGGCCGCCCCGACACCGTCACCCCGAAGAGAANATCCTCTTTACCCNTATGAGCCTTNAGCANCATCGCCCATGCTCCCTGCACCAAAGTATTGAGGGTTAGCCGATTTTCGCGNGCGGTTTCCTCCAAAAATANAGTCTCAGCTTCCNAGAATTCAAAATTACGTGAGGCATAACCGCTCTCAGGAAGTCGTCGAGCCAGGCACACTGGCTCCGCAAACCCCTTCAGCGCATNTNCCCAATAAGCGAGCTCTGCCTCCACCGGNCGATCCTCCAACCAATTCAGAAAGACCCCATAATCGTAAGCCGAAGAGAGGCTTATTTTTTCACCCCGCCGTGCCGCGGCNTAGCTGGCGAAGACCTCACGAATGAGAACGCCATTCCCCCAGCCATCCATCANAAGATGATGGAAGGTCCAGACAAAGTAGTGATCCCCGTCAGGACGCGGNAACAACGCAAAGCGAATCAAGGGACCACGATCNAACTCGAAGCCACGCTCCCGATCCGCTTNCAAAAAATCCTCNAATTCTCCGTCTAAATTTNTNGCCCACTCNACCGTAACCTNATCGTAGATCACCTGAACGGGTTCATCAGTTTCCTCCCAGTGGAACTCCGCTCGTAAAGCCNGATGACGATTGATCACNTGCGTCCAAGCTTTGCGNAAAAGCTCAGTATCCANTTNCCCTTTTACNACACACCATCGCTGCTCAGTNTAAAGCCCCGTTCCCGGTGCGTATAGCGAATGGAATANNAGCCCCTCCTGCAGAGGAGAGAGTTTGAGGATATCTTCAACCTCAGCCATAAATTGATCGTGTCTCGGGGNAAAGCNCCCNCCTNANTCGAAGGTATCGAATTCCCCAGNATACTCAAGACTCAGAACGATAAACCTCCGCCTCGATTCGGGGTCTTTGTGCAAGCANCCGTCAAAGAACGGCATCTCATCACTGCCGCGTNCCGTCTCTCGATTTCAGCTTACTCATGAGTTTACTCAGATTGGGGTCTTTTTTTAAANTCACCNTGGGCTTCACCGCACCTTCTANAAGCGANTCAAAGAGAGAACACTGACGTTGCGCAATTTGCTCCACCGCCGCGGGCGCAAGCAGCGCCCGATGCCAACGGAAACGGATTTTCAAACGTTCACCCTCAATCCAAGCCACGAGTTCCAAGGGAAAGGGTCGACCATTTTTNGNATGATTCATTTCGGGAATCTCCCCAGCCGCCAGTCCTTGCAAAAGAGAACCGNNCGGCATCGTNAAGCGACCGAGGTAGTTAAAGCTTAGCTCNACTTGATGCCCCCCCGAATCCTGNCTCGCNAGCGAATTCAGCTGCCCNTCCAGNTGCCNAAGCACGTGATCCAGTCCNGTTCCNGGGAGAGCAATCAGCAANNAATGCAAGCTNGTNAACCACCCCACTGTCCGAGTNACATCAAGATCAGGCCGGGAATNCTGGCGACCATGCCGCTCGAGGGATACCGGCAGCTCTGAGACTCGNAAAAACTCCCCNTACGCNTGCGCAAGTGTTCCCAGCACCTCGACCTCTTNCACGGGATGATNCGCAATTCCGATCTCCCAGCTGAACTCTTCNGCCTCATCCCAAGTCCAGCGATTCGCNCGATCCCCAAAGACCCCGGCCACTTGTTTCGCAGGATATTCACGCCACCAGCGANACAGGCTCGTCGTTTTTTGAGAAAATTTCACCNCCTCATTTCTCGCTAGCTGCCCATAGNTGGTCTCTAAGTCTTCTAATAAAATTCGCCACGAGAGACCATCGACAATGAAGTGATGNGCCTGCCACCAGAGACAAATTCCCTCCTCTCCNNTGAAGACCACCNCNTTCGTCAAGGGACCTGACTNAAGNTNAAAGGGACCCTGACGCTTCACCATTTCNACTGATGAANTCGGCCNATCAACGACCTCAAAAATCACTTCCCCCGTATCGNCCCCATAANCCTGTTCCCACTGCCCNTTTTCTCCACGCGCCATCCTGAGGCGNAAGGCATCATGATAGCCCACCACTTCACGAAGAGCAGCTTCCAGCAAAGTAAGATCAACTTCCGCATTCACCTTCAGCACCAATCCTTGATGAAAATGCCCCGGCTCCGTTGGCTCACTTTCTAAAAAGGCTAACTGCAAAGATGAAAGAGGAACCTCCCCCGCGACGATTTCTTCCGCTTCCTCAGCATGGTCGCGAGCAATCTGCGCCAATCCTACAATCGTCTGATGTTCGAATAACTGCGTTGGAGTCAAGCTCAGCCCCTCACGCCGCGCACCCGCGATAATTTGCATCGCCATGATGGAGTCTCCTCCTTGCTCGAAAAAATTATCCTCTACCCCGAAGCCCTCATGCCCGAGCACCTCTTGCCAGACTCTTAATAAAATCTCTTCACGCTCAGTCCGTGGAGCGATAATCTCCTGATCACTCTGCACGATTTTAAGATCAGGCAGCGCCAAGCGATCCACCTTCCCATTGGCGGTGAGAGGAAATTCCTCAAGCACCTGAATTATGCCTGGCACCATATAAGCCGGAAGTTCTTTTTGCAGAGACACCTTCACTCGAAGCTCGTCAAACTCACCAGAGACAAAGGCCACAAGCTGGCCTCTTCGCTCAACAACTGCGGCCTCTCTCAGACCTTCTTGCTGGCGTAGCGCGAGTTCAATTTCAGCTGGCTCAATTCGATAGCCACGCAATTGCAACTGCTCATCCATCCGCCCGAGGTATTCCAAAAGACCATCTTCACGGAATCTCACCCGATCACCAGTCCGATACATGACCTCTCCATGCTCCCCACCTTTTTGTGAAAATGGGTTCGGTAAAAATTTCTCCGCTGTGAGGCTCGGACGGCCATGATATCCCTGCGCCACCCCATCTCCCGAAATGTAAAGCTCCCCTGGCACGCCCGTCGGCTGAAGCGAGAGCTCTTCATTTAACACATAAAGCTGAGTCCCCGCAATCGGCCGTCCGATGGGCAGCCCACCCGCGACATCCTCTGCGATCACTTCGTGAACACAACACCCCACCACCGTCTCGGTCGGGCCATATTCATTGAACAACTTCACACTAGGATAGTGCTTCCTCCAAAAATCCACATGACGATCCGTCAGCGCTTCCCCTCCAATCACGAGAGCCTTAGGGACCTGTTCTTCTGAAAGATCAGTGCGCAAAAATGGCTCCACCGCCAACAAGTGCGCTGGAGTCACCTTTACCACGCCGGGACCACTTATCATACTTTTTACCAAAGGCTCGATCACCTCCTCGTCCGGTAGTAGCTGCACCGTTTTACCGACCATCAGCGGGCCGAGCAGACTCGTGATCGTAGCATCAAAGCCAATCGAACTCTGCACCGGAGCACCCCAACCCTGCTCATAAGGATAATGTAAAACGGCCCACCGCAAGTAGTGCATGAGCCCCCCATGATTGATCGCGACACCCTTTGGCTTACCAGTCGATCCGGAAGTGTAAAGGAGGTAGCATAAATCATCACCGCTCGGAGGCGGCACCTCTTCATCACCTTCCTCCAACTCAGGCAGCGAGTTCAGCACCAGCGCACATCCCGAGTCTTCCCTCAGAAACGTCCGCCTCGCTTCCGGCAACTCAGGATCAATCGGGACATAAGCACCCCCAGCTTTCATCACCCCAAGAATCGCGACCAACAAACCCGGACTCCGGCTGAAACTTAAACCAACTCTTTCTCCACGCTGAAGTCCCTGCCTCAGAAGCCAACTTGCCAGCGCACTGGCCTGACACTCCAGCTCTTTATAACTGAGAACCTGATCTCCACTACGAACGGCAATCGCATCCCTCTTTTCCCTAACTTGATTCGTAAAGCTCTCTATAAACGTGCCCGCCCCAGCCAGCCCTTTGTCACCCTGCGATATCCGCAGTAAGTTCGCCCGCTCACTTGTCCCCAGAAAATCCACTTCATAAAGTGGGCGCTCCGCCTCCTTGGCCAGACACTCGAGAAGATTCTCAAAGTATGCCATCAGCCGCTCAATCCGTGCATCAGAAAAAAGAGCCGAGCGATACTCCACTGCTAAAAGCGAGCCCTCCTCACGCTCGAAGAGGTGCCAGGTGAGATCAAACTTCGTCTCCTGCAGCGGAACAGGTTCCTGCCTCAGACTCAACCCCGGCAGAGCCACATCAGGCGACTCCGCATTCTGTAATGAATATCCATCACTCTGCACCTGGAACATGACTTCAAAAAGCGGATTGCGATGCGAAGTCCGCTCCGAAGCGCAAGCCTCAACCACCTGAGAAAAAGGAACAAACTGATGTGCGAGACCGCCCAACACCGTCTCCTTCACACAGCGCACCCAGTCAATAAAGGTCGCCTCTGGCTCGAGTTCAAATTTCGTCCGCAGCACCAGGGTATTCACAAAAAATCCGATCAATTCCCGGCTCTCTTCCGCCCGACGCCCAGCCACCGGAACTCCCAAAGCCAAGTCCCGCTCTCCACTGTAACGATGCAGGAGAAACTTAAAGGCCCCCAGCAGCACCATAAAGAAGCTCGCTCCGGCTCTCTTAGCAAGAGCATGCATCGCTTCATTTAAATGCGGCGGCAAGGTCCGCGTCTGCATCCTGCTCTCAAAAGTCGCATCACTTGGGCGGGGCCAATCAAGCGGAAGCTCAAGCGGCTTCAGACCCTCTAAACGCCTCTTCCAATAAGAAAGCTCGTCACGCGCCCCCGCACTCGCCCGCCATTCTTGATCTGACTCATACGTCTCAAAGTTGAGCCTCGAAAGCTCCTCATCACTTCGAGCGGCAGCCTCATCAACGAGACCAATCGCAGCCCGATAAAAACGCACAAAATCACGCATTAAAACCCCACGCGACCACCCATCGGCGATGAGATGGTGAAGAACTAAACGTAACCGCCATTTTCCCACCTCCTCCTCATTCAGCTCAGCCCGTAGCAATGGTCCATGAACGAGATCAAAAGGCCGCTTGACCCAGTCTTCCCCTCCATCGCCACCTTCGCACTCAAAGCGCACTTCCTCTAAAAGCACCTGAAAAGGCTGACCATCCTCACCTTGCCGAAAGACCGTGCGCAGCCCTTCATGACGATCCACAAGGCTTTGCAGCGCCGTCGAAACAGCCTTAACCTCAAGCTTCCCCTCAAAACACCAAGCAAAAGCAATGTGATACGCCGAGAGCTCTGGGTATAATTGGTGCAAGACCCAGACGTGCGCTTGGGAGGGAGTCAAAGGAAGACGCTCGGGCCGCTCGCTCGCAGAACTAGATGAAAGCTCAGCCGGACAAATCTCCTCCCAGGAAATCCCCTGAGCCTCGATTTTTTCACGCAATCGCTCACGCTGCTCAGACGACAATTCAGCCACACGCTGACGAAGCGCGACCAGTTCCGCTGGATCGATCGCAGCCACAACTACTCGCAGATATCCATAAGCTTACGCAGATAGGGCAAGGCTCCTAAGACCGCCTGATCATCTTGCACGAAGTCCACGAGACAGCACATCTCATCCACCCCAGCCTGCTGAAATTCTTCAATCAGAGGAGCGCATCCTTCCGGCGTGCCGATTAAAGAGCGCTGTTTAATAAAACCCTCCACCCCAAAGGTCAGAATGGCATCAAGGTCATCTTCAGAAAAATCCTCCAAACTCACCTCCAACCCCATCCCCTTTGCGAGGTTTTCTAATAATCCGTAATGCGTCTTCAGATAAGCGGCAAAAGGCTCGCGGATATCATCTTTCACCTTTTCTTCGTCTTCTCCTAAGAAGGTGTGAACCATCATGGACACCGTCCCAGCCTCCTTTTCATGGCCTGCCGCCTTCCACGCCTCACGGTATTTCTGAATCCTAGGCACAAGCTCTTCCAGCGTCCCTCCCAGAAGTGACGTGAGAACATTTGCCCCGATCCGGCCTGCCTCAATATAGGATTCTGTCGACTGACAAGTTATCCACATCGGCAGTTCAGGCTGCAATGGGCGGGGCAGTGTTTGCACCTCCACCTCACGCCCATTGACATCCTCAAATAAAACTGACTCTCCACGCCAAAGCCGCTGAAGAAGATTAATGTTATTCCACATCACTGTCCGACGACTCCCATGTGGATCACGAGAGAGAATAAACTCATCCATCGTCCAGCCTGAAGCAGCTGCCATCGCAGCACGCCCCTTCGAAAGATGATCTACCATCGCCCAATCCTCAGCCAGTCTTACTGGATGGTGAAGAGGCAAGACCGCACTCCCTGCACGCAGTTGAATCTTCTCAGTCACCATCGCAAGAGCCGCACAGGTCATCGCGGGATTCGGGTAGAGCCCACCAAAGGCATGAAAATGGCGCTCCGGAGTCCATACCGCTGTCAAGCCATTCGTATCAGCAAACTTAGCCCCTTCGATAAGAAGATTATAACTCCCTTCAGTCGCCGAAGCTCCGTCCCCATCAAAAAAGAATAAACTAAATTTCATGATCTCAATTTTTTACTACTTTGGCTCTCCTTCTATTTCTTCTAAGAGCCCCTCAACTAAGGAAATCTGCTCTTCATCAATTTGGCTCATGCTCTCTTCAATCACCTTGGCTATTCCTGCAACCGTCGGAGTTCCCTGAAGAATTGTACGCATTGGCACCTCCACCCCAAACTTTTTCCTGAGTTT
>NYVY01000056.1 GCA_002684875.1 Pseudomonadota bacterium | reverse complement strand
CTCCAAAGGATAAAAGCTCCCAGACTTTTACCGGAGTTGAAGCTTCAACCGGCGATCTTGAACATGCTGATGGAATGGCGGCGGATGCCGCAATTGAATTCCTAAAACAAAATAAGGATAAGCCCTTTTTTCTAGGTTGTGGATTTGTCCGTCCCCACGTTCCTTTAGTTGCACCCTCTAAATATTTTGATCGCTACGATCGCGATACCATGGTCGCTCCAGAGGTTCCCAAGGGAGATCTTGATGATGTCCCCAAGATTATTCGAAACTATAAATCCATAGATCGCTACGGCGTGACTCCCGAATTGCACAAAGGATTAATAGAAGCCTATTACGCCAGCATTTCCTACATGGATGAGCAGGTCGGCCGGGTGTTAGAAGCTCTTGACGAATTAGGATTGCGAGAAAATACCATCGTGATTTTTTCTAGTGATCACGGATATCTCTTAGGTCATCATCACAAGTTTCAAAAGCAGCACCTATTTGAAGAATCAACCCGTGTTCCGTTCATTCTGAGCGTTCCATGGATTACGACGTCGCATGGACACGCTAGCAATCAAATCACCGAACTTGTTGACCTTTACCCGACTCTAGCAGAACTCGCTGGATTGACCCCACCTTCAAACCTTCAGGGTCAGAGCCTCTTGCCCCTTCTCAAGAATCCTACGACAAAGGAATGGAACAAGGATCTCGCATTCTCGATTAGCCGAAGTGGAGGAGAATCCATTCGCACGCCTGAATGGCGATTCACTCATTGGGGATTCGGAGCAAAAGGAGAGGAGCTTTATGATCTAAAAAATGATCCAAGCGAATTCAACAATCTCGCAAAAGACCCTAACTACAGTGATCGCTTAAATCAACTCAAGACCCGCCTAAAAACAAAGAGAAAAGCGGCTGGATACGATGCCAAACGATACAAATAGACTTAACTTGCTCCCTCCTGCTTCAAAATGGGTTTAGCGTCCTTTTCATAGAATTAGACCATCAGGACCTGCCAAAATACGCTCCGATAAAACAAACACCAAAATGATTTCGTTTCTATATCACAAGGCGTTCGAGAACAGTATTCTCTCGCGGGAGTTGTATATAGATGATTCCCGACTCAGGGCTATCTTAAAGTAAAATAAAGCTGATCCCCCCTCACAAACTTAGGCAAAAAATTCTATCGCCATGACCTTAAACGAAATACTCAAAGCGATTCATCCAACCAAAACGGGAATTTGTAGGTGCTTAGTGCCTACTTTCGCATTAACTGAGTCAACAATATTAGTAACAATACGGATCTAAATGAAGATGCTGTTTGTTGCAAAAAGTAACCGCTCTTGACAATACATCTTACGAGATCAGACGACATCGGTCATCACCCCCGAATAAAAACTTCTCGATTCAACCCGGCGAAATTGGTTTAGCGACCGCTAAATTGAAGTTTGCTTTTCGCTGGCGCTGTGGCAACAAAGTGTTGAGATTAAATCTCAATAAGCAAACACAGACGCATGGAACAAGACATCAACTACCTAGTCGTCATCAGCGAAGAAGGACGATACTCGATCTGGCCCGATTATAAAAAGATCCCGTGGGGCTGGAAAGCTGAAGGGAAAAGTGGGGCCAAGCAAGAGTGCCTCGACTACATTGCTGAGGTCTGGACCGACATGCGTCCTCTCAGCCTGCAACGTAAAATGGAATCTCAGTGAGACTCCACACTCTTCTTTTGAGTGAGCGACTCCCTTAAATTATTAGTCCCTTGGCAACTGCCACCTCTCAGTGAGTCCTTGCTGACTCATCAGGATCGGGATTTCCTAAAGGTAGCTCTTTCAGAACTTCGCTCCATCCTTTGTCAGAGTGTCAAGACCAATGACCGACTGATCCGATTGGAGGCCTTCCTCGCGCAATTCCCGGCTTTCGATTATGACGTCACGAAAACCTGTGAACAAAGCCTCCTCTCCGACCGTAGCCTGGAGGTTTATGATAATTATTTCGAGATCGATCACATCGAAACCCCTCAACCACCTCTTGCTATCCTAGCCAGCATTGCTCACTGCGCCCTCGCCTTCTCTCAGTTGCAAGTCAGTGATTCTGACTCCATCAAGCCCGAAGATATCGAGACGCAAGAAACCGGATTTCGAGCCTATCTTGACCTATTCGAGCGCATCTATCTCAGTCACTCATGAACTCGTCAGCCCTGACCACATGGAAGCGCTTCCACTGGCTGTTCTTCATGAACACCCAGGCGCTCCTTGTGTGCTTCCGGCGAATTGAAATCCTGCTGAATAAAGGCGATCATGAAGCTCTCCGACAAGAATTACAGACAGCTGCCAAACTTCTGAGAGCATCTGGCTCCTCGATGATAATGGCCGGAAACTTCTCCCGCGATGACTACGAAACAATGGTCAGGCCGAGTATGTCCGCACCCAACATCCCCGGAGATGACTTCAGCGGTCTCATGTCATGGGATCATGCTGCTTTAATCCAATCTTGGCGTGGACTCAGCCCCTCACTGAAAAGTCTTTCTCCTGAACTCCGCTCCGAGCACGAAGGACTCCTCGATGCCTACCACTACCTAGCAAAATCCCATCGTGAAGTTTGCGCCCGTTTTGGAGGCGATGAAGGGGGAAGTCTCCGCACTAAAAAAAGCGTGGCAGTGAACATCCTCGACCAATTTGAAAAGCGCCGGAGTAATCACCTTTCTCCTGCACCCAATGGTGGCTGCCCGATGAATCACTGATGAAACGTGCCCTTCCAGACCATATTCAGGATCTATACCCTCTGACTCCTACTCAGCAGGGCATGCTTTTTCATAGCATCGCAGAACCGAATCACGGCGTTTACATCATCCAAGTCAGCTTCACCCTTCGCGGGAAACTGGACCAAAAAATACTCTCAGAAGCTTGGCAGGAGCTGATCCAGCGCCACGATGTTTTAAGAACCGCCTTTGTCTGGGAAAAAGTTGAGACTCCCATGCAGGTCGTCGGTAAAAAGGCCACCTTCCCTTTTGAGCACCATTACTGGGAAGAAGATTATCGTGAGGCGGGATCGCCAGCTGATCTCAGCGAGTGGCCACAGTATCAAGATTGGCTCAAAGAAGACCGCGAACGAGATTTCGCCCTCAGTAAAGCACCACTGATGCGCTTCGGCCTCTTCTCGCTGGGAGACGAACACTCCCATCTGGTTTGGACCTATCATCATCTTATCCTCGATGGTTGGTCTCTGCCCATTCTGCTGGGCGAATGGATGCTCATTTATCGCGGCCTTAAACAAAAAAAGAATCCGCAAGACCTCCTTCCTCCAGCCCCTCATTTTAAGGACTACGTTCAGTGGCTGCACAGGAAAGACGGCGACGCTAGTCGCCTCTACTGGAAGGAATATCTCTCGGGGCTTACCGAAGCGACATCGCTCGGCCTCCCGGAACGAGAAGCTGGGAAGGGCAGTGCGAAACAGATCCTCACGCTCGATTCTTCTCTCACCGCCTCATTCAAGACTCTCGCCCAGCAAGAACGCCTCACACTGAGTACTTTAGTTCAGGGAGCTTGGGCGATCCTACTCTCACGCTATGGAGACCAAGATGATGTCCTCTTTGGCCTAGCGCGCTCCGGTCGTCCCGCGATGCTCGCTGATGTTGAGCGCTGCGTTGGGCTCTTTATCAACGCCGCGCCTCTCCGCGTCTCGCTCCCCCCAAGAGCCACCACCTTTGATTGGCTGCGTGACATTCAGACCGAGCAACAAGCGCAGCAAGAGCACGAGACACTTCCTCTCGTTGAGATTCACGCCCTCAGTGATTTCCCGAGAAATGAAGGACTTTTCGACACAGTCGTTGTCTTTGAAAACTACCCGCAGGAATATTCGAGCGCAGACGAAGCGTCACTGAACCTCAGTGAAGTTTCACTCCAAGAGCAAACAAACTACTCACTCAGCCTCTACGTCATTGCCGATGACGAACTCGAATTTCGCCTCCTCTACCCACCGGGACGCTTCGAAGCACAAGAAATCACTCAGGTCCTGGAAGACCTCTCAGAAATCCTGCGAGGCTTCACTCATTCCGAAGCCTCGAACCAACATCCATCTACTCACTTCCCAGAGCCTCAACCCCCCTCTTCTTTCAACGGCCCGCTGCCCGATCTCACGAATTACACTCCCGTGATTCAGGCCTTCAATGGGCAAGTCCAACAAGCTCCTGATAAGACGGCCCTAATTTTTAAAGAGCAGAAATTCACCTACAGGGAACTGGATCAAAAAGCGACTCAACTGGCAGCCACGCTTCAGAAACAAAAGATCGGGGCAAACAGCACGGTCGCCATTCTCTTGCCGCGCTCCACTGAAATGATAGTTGCCCTTTTAGCGACCTTTAAAACGGGCGCTCATTATCTCCCCCTCGATCCAAGCCATCCTTCCTCACGCCTTCAACTCATTCTTGAGGATGCGCAGCCTGATCTCATCCTTCACGATCATTCCACTGAACCACTTTTCCCCGCTCACCCGAGATCGCTCAATCTCAGCACAATTTCTTTTGAAAAAGAAGAACTCTTTCGCGCCCCTGATTACTCCCTATCGAGCCTCGCCTACCTAATTTATACCAGTGGCACCACAGGAAGGCCAAAGGGAGTCACCGTCTCGCAGCTCAATCTCGCCAATCTTCTGTGCTCCTTCCAGGCACTTTTCAGCTACCAATCAGAGCGTTCTTGGCTCGCGGTTACCACGCTTGCCTTTGACATCTCCGCGCTGGAAATCTTTCTCCCACTCAAAACGGGGGCGACGGTCATTCTCGCTAGCGATGAAGAAGTCCAAAATGGAGAACAACTCGTCACTCTTCTCAAAACGCATCACATTGACACGCTTCAAGCGACCCCATCCGGCTGGCAAATCATTCTTCCGCATTGGCATTCCCCAGCCGCTGACTTCACCGCGCTTTGCGGCGGAGAACCGCTGGGACTGAATCTTGCCCATGAACTCCTGGCAACCCGGGCGCAGGTCTGGAATGTCTATGGCCCTACCGAAACAACCATTTGGTCCGGTGCTCTTCGCTTAGAGAGCGGNCACCTCGCAGAGGGAATCGTCCCCGTCGGAGGTCCCCTTGATCACACTGGTTTTCACCTTCTTGATTCGAAGCTCCGCCCAAGCCCCCTTGGNANNTCTGGTGAGCTCGCACTGAGCGGCGTNGGGCTAAGCCCGGGCTACCATCAGCANGCAAAACTGACCGCGGAGCGATTCATCACCCGCTCAATTCATGGCGAGACGAAACGCCTTTACCTCACCGGTGATCGCGTGCGTGCTCGGGCTGATGGAACCTTGCAATTCCTCGGCCGCATGGACCATCAAATCAAGCTCCGCGGCTACCGCATAGAGCTTGGTGAAATCGAGACCGCTCTCCACGCGCACCCGGAAGTTGANCAAGCCGTCGTGGTTCTTCAGAAGGAAGACACTCCAGAAGCGCGCCTCCTCGCCGCTCTCATCACGAGCCTTGACCCAGGATCGGAAGAGGGGCGCAAAACTCTCCAAGAACATCTCGCAGAACGCTTGCCGCCNTACATGCTGCCCGGTCGTTTCAAGGCCCTNGNTGAGTTTCCACTCACTCCGAATGGCAAGATCGATCGCAAGGCGCTNGCCCTACTTGAGACCTCTCTCACTCGTCCCAGCCAAGCCCCTCCGAGAANNGAGATCGAGCAGAAGCTTGCGAAAATCTGGGCCCGCCTTCTCGATATCGAGTCCCCNGGGCTTTACGATAACTTCTTCGACATNGGAGGCCACTCCCTCCTCGTCTTAAAAGCGCGCAGCGAAATCAAGGAAGCTTTTGGGGTGGAGCTTCCGCTTGCCGAATTTTTCCGACATCCCACCCTTCANTCTCTGGCGAACCATCTTGCCCAANGTGACGACCAGAAAGCGCCACGCGATGACCGCAAGGGAGCGCTCGCTGTCGGAAAATCTCGGCTCCAGCAGCGCCGCCAGCGCCAAAAAACTCGCCCCAACCAGACCTCTTAATCGTGAATTCNCATTCAGAACCCACTGGCCTCGAAATTGCCATNATTGGAATGGCGGGACGCTTCCCCGGTGCTTCGTCGCTCNCTCAATTCTGGGAAAACCTCCGCGAAGGCCGGGAATCGATCATCCCGCTCTCCGATGAACACCTCCGCGAGCAAGGAGTGAGCGAGACCGACCTCGATGACCCAGATTATCTCAAAGTCGGAGGATTTTTGGAAAATGCCGATCACTTCGATGCCAAATTCTTCGGTTACAGCCCGCGCGAAGCAGAACTCCTCGATCCNCAACAGCGCCTCTTTTTAGAAGTCTCCTGGCAGGCACTCGAAACCGCGGGTTATCTCGGGGANAAGGAGGCGGCGAGCACTGGTGTCTTCGCTGGAGCGGGCATGAACGGTTATCAACTCAACCTTTACGCCAACTCACAGCTTCGCGAAAACACGAGCCCCTACGANATATTCATCTCCAACGATAAGGACTTTCTCGCCACCCGGGTNTCTTACAAACTCAANCTCACCGGCCCCAGCATCAGCGTTCAGACCGCTTGCTCCTCCTCCCTCGTCGCGGTTCACACCGCTTGCCAATCCCTCCTCGCTGGGGAATGCGATATGGCCCTNGCTGGTGGCGTCGCCATTTCTAAGCAGCTAGGCTACCGCTCTCAACAAGGGAGCATCTATTCTCCTGACGGGCATTGCAGNGCCTTCGATGAAAAAGCGGCTGGGACGGTCGGCGGGAGNGGAGCTGGTGTTGTCGTCTTAAAACGGCTCGAAGATGCCCTNCGTGATGGCGATCAGATCGATGCCATCATCAAAGGATCCGCGATCACCAATGACGGCGCTCACAAGGTCAGCTACACCGCACCGCAGGTGGACAGTCAGGCCGCAGCCATTCGTAATGCGCTCACCCTTTCGGACCTCTCGGCCGAAAGCATCAGCTACCTCGAAGCACACGGCACCGGAACCGCCATGGGTGACCCCATTGAAATCGCGGCCCTCACCTCCGCCTTTCGAGAGCACACCGAGGCCAAGCAATTCTGCGCTCTCGGCTCCGTCAAAACAAACATCGGCCACCTAGATGCCGCCGCCGGAATCGCCGGGCTCATCAAAACCGTGCTCTCGCTCAAGCACCAAAANATTCCAGCAAGCCTTCACTTTCATCAACCCAATCCGGAGATCGATTTCGAGAANTCCCCCTTCCAAGTCAACGCGCAACTCACTGACTGGTATTCCCCAGCTCATCCACGGCGCGCTGGTGTCAGCTCCTTTGGAATCGGAGGCACCAATGCCCACGTCATTTTAGAGGAGGCTCCTGCACCCCAAGTCACAGAAGAACCNAAAGCCAGCCGCGGGCCTCAGCTCCTCCCGCTCTCTGCTCCCTCTCCCAGCTCTCTGGCGCAATTGACCACGGAGCTGAGAGACCACTTGGCTCAAAATAAAAACCTCTCGCTCGGCGACCTNGCNTACACTCTGCAAGAAGGGCGACGCANTCACTCCTACCGAGCCCCCTTAGTAGTTGANANCGTGGAAGAAGCCATCGCAGCTCTTGCGAAAGCACCCGANGCCTCGCCTGCCAGCGAACAGCCCTCACTCCTTCTTCTCTTCTCTGGTCAAGGCGGAGACTCCGCGCCTTTTGCTCCGATCCCGCCGGAGTGCCAGANAGCAATCGATCAACTTGGCCCCGAGGAAAAGCTCACGCGTGACTGCCTTACGCTTTTTGCTCAGCAAGTGAGCCTCGCCCAGCAAGTTCTCGCGCTCGGCATCCAGCCAGCCGCGCTCCTNGGTCATAGCTTGGGTGAAATTGCCGCTGCNTGTGTCGCCGGTGTTTTCAATCTCGANNCCGCGCTNCGCTTCGTAACNTTGCGGAGTCGCCTCATGGCAGANTCNCAACCCGGAGCAATGATCGCCGCCGGATGCTCACCAGAAAAAGCANCCCCCCTCCTCGGAGACGACCTCNCTCTCGCTGCCCATAANGCGCCCGATTGGGTCACCCTCTCAGGAACNGAGAACGCGATTCTCGACGCCGAAGCATCTCTCAAAGAGCNACAGATTCCCACNCGGAGACTCCCCGTNNCCNACGCCTTCCATTCACCTTCNATGNACGCAGTGGCTCANGGNATNATAGCAGAACTCAANCAGNCAACGCTTCACCCGCCCTCACTCCCCATCATCTCCAGCCTCACCGGAGAATGGCTCACCGCGGAACAGGCCACACAAACGAACTACTGGNCACGTCANTTACGAGAAACAGTAGAGTTTAGCAAAGCCGCACAAACAGCCCTCACTCTTNCCCANGCAGTTTCCCTNGAAGTCGGTCCCAGCGAGACACTCACCAACCTAGCCAAGCAACACGGCGATCTCAGCTCCCTTTCTCCCCTCGGAAAAGAAAACCCACTCCAGCTCGCGGCCGCCCTCTGGAAGCAGGGATTTCTCTTAAACTGGGCTCACCCATCTTTAAGGAAAGAAAAAGGAAAACGCATTCCTCTTCCTACCACGCCATTTCAACGCAAGCGCTACTGGATCGCTCCTGTCGAAGTTTCACCCCCAAGTCCTCAAAGCGCCCTCTACCTCCCGGCTTGGAAACGAGAAGCGCTCAACCATGCTCCGCAAAAATCAGCACGAAAGCGATGGCTCATCTTGATCGATGACTCAAGCTTCGCCGCCTCCCTCGCGACCGCTTTGGAAGAACAAGGCGAGGACATCATCGTGGTGGAAGCGGGCGAGAAATTCGCCCCCGCTGGCTTCCGACGATTCACCACTGATCCGCAGGACCCCGAGTCTCTCCGCGCGCTCTTTCAAGAGCTTGAAGAACGCGAGACCCTTCCCGAGCACTGTCTCTTTCTATGGCGAAATCCGCTCGCGCTGCAGCACCTCGCTCTGACGCTCCCTCCCTCGATAAACCAGCTCTCGGTCCTCACGAAAGCCTCAGAGGACATCCTGGGCATCGAGAATGAAGACGCCCAAGAAGCGAACCTCAGAGCCTTAACTCTCATCATTTCCCAGGAATCTCCAGACCTCAAATGTCGCACCATCGACTACGATGACACGGTGCCCCTCCCCCAAATCACCAAGCACCTCAAGCAAGCTGAGACTCCCGTTCACACCGCCCTGCGCGGCACCCATCTCTGGAATCTTTCATACGAAAACCTGATTCTCAAAAACGCTGACCAAGAGCTTCAGGGCCCCTTCCTCCTCATCGGCAACCTCTCATCGGAACTCGCTAAAATCTGGGCCACGCAGCTCTCTCAACTCCAAGACACCCAGCTCCTGCTTCTCAACACGAACTCAGAAATTGATCCCTCATCATGGATGTCCGGGGTTACTCCGGCTTGGCAGAAAACAAGTAGCTCACTTAGCGAACTCCCCTCCCTCTACCAAGAGGCACTCGACCATTCTGGGTCGTTAAAAGGAGTCTTCCTCTGCAGCCCCACCACAAATCAACAATCCGCCGCGCCTCTCTCTCTTCTGAATCAGAGTCACTGGGACTACAATGATCAGACCAAAGCCCAGCTTCTCCTGACGCTTCGAGAGGCCATCACCCAAAGCCGACCAGAATTCGTCTGCGTGCAGTCCTCGCTTTCCGCCATCTTAGGAGGAGTCGGGCTGGGAGCTTACGCCGCCGCAAACGCACAGCTCGATCAACTGGTGAGCCATNGCGCCCGTGCTACAAATACCGNCACCCGATGGCTCAGCATTGCTTGGGACCGNGTGGAAGCGATCGGNCANNGAGCCNAACCCTCTCACCCCTCNCGTTTNGGAAATGATGACGAACCATNTTTCACCGCTGCCGAGGCCTGGACGCTCACCAAGCAGCTNATNTCCTCATCTCTCTCAGGCCTTNTTGTCACCTCGCCAACGGCACTTGCTCCGCGCCTTCAGCAGTGGGTCAAGCAAGCNGGAAAGACCTCANAAGAACCCAGTGCAAAGCAACANAGCGAAGAACGACCTGATCTCCCNAACCCATACGTCGCCCCCCGGAATGACATCGAAGCGACGATCATCGGAATCTGGGAAGAATTCCTNGGGCTNCGCGGGATTGGCGCAGAAGATAATTTCTTCGCCCTCGGAGGCCATTCCCTCTTGGCCATNCAAATCATTGCACGCCTGCGCGAAACNTTCCCCGTTGAAATCGAGCTTCGCCACCTCGTCTCNGATGATCCCACTCCCGCGAGCATGGCGACCGTTCTCGNACATGACCTCCCGGATTCCGCTGAGCTCGATNACATGGCCTCNCTGCTNGCAGAAATCAAAGAACTCAGCCCAGAGGANGCGCAGAAGCAACTCGACCAATCACCCCAGTCATGAACCCGCTTCACGAACAACTGGCCAAGCTTTCCCCGGAACAACGCGCCCTCTTTNANNAGAAACTCAAGGANCGAGGTCTCAANGNCCCCGNNCAAAACCGCATNCCGNCACGCANCCAAGAAGGAGCGCTTCCCTTATCCTTCGCNCAGGAGCGCCTCTGGTTCGTCCAACAATTTGACCCTCAAAACACGGCNTATAATGTCAGCAGTGCTCTGCGCCTNCGCGGAACTCTTGATCAAGAAGCGCTCCACCGNGCNCTCTCAGGNATTGTGACTCGNCATGAATCACTCAGGACCAGCTTCCATAAAAATGAGCACGGNCAACCTGAACTNCGCGTNCATGAGAGTGATCGCACAGCACTCNNGTTCATCGAACTCGCAGGCACTNNAGATGANGAAAGCGAGGCGCTCAAAAAAATCTCNACNCTCGTCGCCCAACCATTCGANCTCACGACCCCGCCNCTCCGGTTNAGCCTTTTCCACCTNGCTGACGATGACCACATCCTCGCGCTCGTCACGCATCACCTNGTCTGTGACCGCTGGTCCGTCATGGTCTTCATGCGTGAGCTCGCGCAGCTCTACCTCGCAGGGNCNNCGACCCTTGCACCACTCCCTATNCAGTATCCCGATTGGGCTCTCTGGCAGCGGGATCGNNTCGCCAGTGGAACCGGANAAACCCAGCTCGAATATTGGAAAGNACGCCTCGCCGATCACCCCGNTCCGCTTGAGCTTCCCACNCGNTCATCCNAAAACAACGCGACTCATCAGGGAGCACATCACCCGCTCCGTNTCGGGCCTGANCTCTCGGNCCGTATTAAANAACTCGCGCTNANNCATGAAGTCAGCCTCTTCACCTTCCTCCTCACGGCCTTCAAAGCCCTGCTCAATCGCTACACGGGGAGTGAAGACATCGTCGTCGGCAGTGAAGTCGCCAATCGTGATCGACCGGAAACCGCAGGCCTCATCGGACTCCTCGTCAACACCCTCGTGCTACGGACCAAGGTCAGCCCCGGCCTCCCGTTTACCGAGCTTTTATCGCGAGTCCAAGAGACCGTAAAAGGTGGCCTCAGCCATCAAGACCTGCCCTTTGAAAAATTAGTCGAAGCCCTGAATCCAGACCGCCAGCTCGATCAACTNACTCCTCTTTTCCAAGTCAAATTCGACCTCCAACAAGTGGCGGTTGATCACAGCTCACTCGGTGATCTCACTCTGGAGCACTTCCCGATTCCTGAGACTCAGACAAAATACGACCTCCGCTTTAATTTACAGGAAGGAGGCGATGACATTTTTGGCCAGATCGAATACCGCACGGACCGCTTTGAGCAGGCGACAATCACTCGCCTTGGGCAGCACTTTATCAATCTGCTTCAACAGTTGATCACTCAGGGTGATCAGCCACTGAATGTCCTGAAAATTCTCTCACCCACCGAGTCCACCGCGCTCCTTNCTCAAAGCCAAGGGCGGNAAGTCCCACCCTCCGAGAANACTCTGCACCTCCTTTTTGAGGAGCAAGTCAGGAAGACTCCGCAAGCCCTCGCCATTTATGACCAGGAACANACCGTCACTTATCAAGAGCTAGACCAGCGGGCCGAGGACTTCGCCAAGNAAATCCGGGCNCTTAAACTCCCACCCGAATCACGNATTGGAGTGTGTCTGCCCAAGTCGAGCGACCTCATCGCCTCGCTTTTNGGCATCCTCAAGGCNGNTGCTGCTTACGTCGCGCTTGACCCNGATTATCCCAGCGAACGACTCCNAGCCATCACCTCNGATGCGAAATGCGCNGCCATNTTTCAGCTCGGCAGCNATGGGANCGAATTAGTTTCTGNAGAAATTGATCTTGAGGAAAACAATTCCGATTTACCANCTCATCGGCAGCTCGCTTACCTCATCTACACCTCAGGATCNACAGGCCGNCCCAAAGGGGTCGCGATCGANCATCAGGCNGCCGCGACCATGGNGCGCTGGGCGCATNATCGNTTTTCAAACAATGAACTCGCCGGNGTCTTAGCATCNACCTCGATTTGCTTTGATCTCTCCGTCTTTGAAATCTTTGTCCCTTTGACCGCTGGAGGCGCTGTCGTCCTCGCCCAAAACCTCCTCGCCTTNCCNCGCCTTCCGGCACGTCAAGCNGTCACTCTNATCAACACCGTTCCTAGCCTGCTCCGCNAACTCCTCCATGACGCCGANCTACCCTCGACGGTTCATACCATCAACCTNGCAGGCGAAGCTCTGCTCCCNGACCTCGTCGAGCAACTTTTCCAGCTCGGCATCCAGCGAGTNGATAATCTCTACGGCCCATCAGANGACACCACTTATTCGACTTGGGTGACCATGAAGCCCGATCACTTTNACCCCAGAAGTGAAAGGNTAACNATCGGAACTCCCATCGATAACACCATCGCACTTGTCNTANACGNAGAGAAAGAACTCCAGCCCGTNGGCCTCCCCGGTGAACTCNACCTCGGAGGTGACGGCCTCGCGCGNGGCTACCTTGATCGTCCCGAGCTNACCGAAANCTCATTCCTNAAAAATCCCTTTGGTGCCGAACCTCCCCGCCTTTANTNCACCGGAGACAANGTGCGTTGGCTTGAAAATGGCGAATTGGAATTNCTNGGCCGCATCGACCAGCAGTTTAAAATCCGAGGATTCCGCATCGAGGCTGGCGAGATCGAAATCGCTCTCCGCGCTCATCCCCAAATCACAGAGGCGCTNGTCATGCCTCATCGTATTGACACAGAAACCGTCTTGCTCGCTTACTACGTCCCTCAGACGAGCGACGCCTCACCTGTCATTAGTGATCTGCGCGCACACCTCGGCGAGCGACTTCCTTCCGCTATGGTTCCCTCGCTTTGGCATGAACTCGAGGAAATCCCACGCCTCCCAAACGGGAAGCTCAACCGTAAAGAGCTTCCCGAACCTCAACAACAAGCGGCCTCGACCAGCTACGCCCCGGCCGAAAGTAACAGCGAGAAAGCGCTCACTGAAATCTGGCAGGACCTCCTTCCGCCTGAGCGCATCGGCATTCACGATAACTTCTTTGACCTCGGAGGGCACTCTCTCTTGGCCATCCAGCTGACGACCCGCATCGAGCAAAAATTCCAAACGCCACTGCCGCTGCGAGAGCTTTTCCTTCACCCCACCATCGCTCAGGTTGCCTCTCTTTTAGAAAAAAACTCTCCCGAGTCTCTCCCTCAGCGAGAGTTCTCCCAAATCACTCCCGAGCCAGCTCGGCAGCATGAGCCCTTTCCCCTCACCGATATTCAGCAGGCATACTGGCTGGGTCGCAGTGGGGCCTTCGAGCTAG
>NYVY01000008.1 GCA_002684875.1 Pseudomonadota bacterium | reverse complement strand
TAACTTCAAATGCCTTGTGAACAGCGAAAATAGCAGCTTTGGCATTTAGAGTATCGAATACTGTTTCAATAAGAATGATATCAACTTCACCTTTAATGAGCGATTCAGCTTGCTCGTAGTATGAAGTTACTAGTTCATCGAAAGAGACGTTTCTGGCCCCTGGATCGTTTACGTCAGGAGAAATCGATGCAGTTTTAGGTGTTGGTCCTATGGCCCCAGCAACGAATCGTTTATGTTTTTCATTGCTATATTTTTTGCAAGCATCCCTAGCTAGCTTTGCAGAGGCAAGATTCAATTCGGGAACTAATTTTTCTAGACCATAATCAGCTTGAGCAATTGAGCTTGCCCCAAAAGTATTTGTTTCAATAATATCTGCGCCAGCTTCTAAATACTTTTCATGAATAGACTGAATCAGTTTTGGTTGAGTTATCGAGAGCAACTCGTTATTCCCTTTCAGTTCAGCACCCTGATCCTGGGCTTTTTTTATTTCGGTAGTTGTCCTTTTGGAAAGCTTGTGGTTTTTTCCAGAAAAATGGTCTTCGGAGAGAGACTCCTGTTGAACCATGGTTCCCATTGCGCCGTCCATTATCAGTATTCTCTCTTTCATGGTGGCGTTGAGCATATCTACTGTGTTTAAATCCATTTTTTCTTTATTTGATGCCATTTTTATTTTCTGCTTTCTCTACATCCGATNTTTCGGCCCAGTATTTCAAACCCTGTGCATTTAAGGACAANTCTAACTCTAGAAGAGTTCTAAAATTTTTGGAACTATGTGTGTTAGAAAATTTCTTTAATTTTTTTAATAGCAAAGCAAAAAGATTTTCAGCAATAGCATTTTCTACGTTTTCTACAGCTATTTTAGATTTTTCAGCTATTTCGACGTATTCATCAACCTGTTTAAGAAGTTCATTACCATTTTTGAAAATATTTTCGATTTTTGAATAATGTGTTAAAAAACAGGCCTTGGGTGCCATTTCTAGGACTTTACTAACTGTTTTTTTGTACGCACTTGGGTCAAATTGAGTTGGTGATGATGAAATAAAAATAAACTCTTCCCCATCATTAATTAAATCTGGATATGAGATTCCGAAGGCATCTCCCGTAAAAAAAGAGTTAGAAGTCTCGTCAAAAATTAAAATATGGTGTTTGGCGTGGCCTGGAGCTTCGAAAAAGGTGATAATTCTTCCCTGAAAATTAATTGTGGAACCTTCTTCTACAGCCAATACTCTCTCTTTGTTTACGGCAATCAGTTTACCGTATTGCTGCTCAGCAGTTTCTTGACCATAGACTGCAACTACCGAACTCCATAATTTTTGTGGATCAACCATATGACGTAATCCTCTGGGGTGTAACACTAATTTCGCATTAGGACATATTTGCATCAATAATCCAGCCCCCCCTGCATGGTCAAGATGAACATGTGTCAAAATAATCCACTCCACAGAATCTGGCGTAATGTGCATTTTAGATAACGCATTGATAAAGCTTTTTACCGAATGGTTCGTGCCCGTATCAATAATTAGGACTTTATTATTTTCTTTTATAAAATGAATTGAGGCAAAGTTTTTTCTTACGTAGTTAGTATCAAAACAGAAAATATTATTTTCAAATTTCTGAATGTTTTCTTGTTTAGTCATCCAATAATTTTCCAGGAGTAAATCTTTCCTCTTCNGAGTAGGGAAATACATCCTCAAAATAGCCTTTCTTAATTTTTTCTTGTTGCGTTTTCCAATACGAGGGAGAAAGTAAGTCAGCGTGACTTTTTAGAAAAGCTTTTCTTATTTTCTTGTTCGAAAGTAAAAAAGTTTCAAATTCTTCAGGAAAAACATCATTGGGGCCTATGCTGTACCATGGTTCTTCACTTAATTCATCTTCTGGGTTATTCGGCGGAGGAACTGACCGAAAAACACATTCAGTTATATACTGAATTTCGTCATAATCATAAAATACTACTCTACCATTTTTTGTCATTCCAAAGTTTTTGTAGAGAAGGTCTCCTGGAAAAATATTTACTGATAATAATTGTTTTATTGCATCTCCGTACTCAACAATAGCACTTTCAATTTTGCGGTCGGACATGTTTTCAATAAAAATATTTAAAGGAATCATTCTACGCTCAATGTAAACATGNTTTATTATAATNTGGTCTCCNAGCTGTTCAAACATGCTTGGAGCATCTCTTCTTAATTCTTCAAGAAGATCATTGTCAAATCTTTCAATTGGAAANTCGACATTGCTATACTCCCACGTATCTGCAAGTCTGCCTACTCTGTCATGATGTTTAACGAGGTGATACCTGTTTCGAATATGTTCGCGTGAAACATCTTTTTGTCTTTTATCTTTTATTACTTTAAACACATAAGGAAATGAAGGAAGATTAAACACCAGCATGACTAACCCTTTGATTCCATCTGCTAGCACAAATTTGTCGGTAGAATTTTTTAAATGATGGAGAAAGTCTCTATAGAAAAGAGTTTTTCCCTGTTTTTGCAAGCCGAGCATAGTGTACAACTCACTCGTTGGTTTAGATGGCATGATTGACTTGAGAAAATTTACGTATGCAGCTGGAACTTCCATGTCAGCCATAAAATAAGCTCTCGAAAAAGAAAATAAAACACCTAAGTTTTCTTGTTCAAATACAATTGTATCTAGAAACAGCTCGCCATTTTTGTTTTTTAAAATTGGTATTGCAAATCCAGTGGGATTTCCGTCTGATACTATTCTTCCAATCATATAAGCTCCCTTATTCCTAAAAAAAAGCGACCTCATTATGTGGATTTGAAAATCTTTTGTAGGGTTGATGTTTTGTAAAATTTGAATAGTTTTTTTTATTAATGCTCTAATATCTCTGTTAATGTNTTCCCAAGGGCAATTTAAATCAATATCTTTTGTTATAACTTTTGTCGTGGACCTAAAACCGATTTCTCTTGGGTAATAAACCCTGTAGGAAGATGGTACAGAATCTAGATATTCTGTAGAAATAGATGGTCTAACAAAAAGATATTTGTAGTTTTGAAAATAGTTTCTATCTAATACCTGAGTGGCGATTGAATTAAAAAATGATTCCGCTAGTTCAGGTTGTTTATGTTCAGTGAGCAACATAATAAAAGCCTTTTTTACTTCTGGCCAGAACANATCTTGCTTAATTTTTTCATCGTATTTTTTTTCTAATAAGNAAGATGTTTCTTTTACTCTATGATCATAAAAACTAATCCTCTCACTNAAAAGNTCTCGGATCGCNCTATATTCTCCTTTTTCAAATTTATTCTTAGCAAGTTGGGAGTTACCTCTAAAGGCNGTGTAATGACGGTCAAAACCCTCTAAAATGATACGTGCAATTGTATGTGCTGACTCTCTACTCATCTTTGTAATGAAAATCCTTGAGTCGTTTCTGATCTGTCTTTCCCAATGCTCATAAGTAGCCCAACTCCAACCCCAAGTGTAATTAAGGCTGTTCCACCGTATGACATCCATGGAAGTGGTACTCCTACAACAGGTAAAACACCAGTTACCATTCCAATATTTACGCATGCATATGTNAAGGTCATCATAGATAAAGTACCCCCGAGTAGTCTAGCGAANCCAGTTGGTGCACCTATTGAAATCCACAGCCCACGTAACGTGATTCCTCCATAAAGTAGAATTAAGATTAATGAACCAGCAAAACCAAACTCCTCGGCAAAACCTGAGAAAACAAAATCAGTTGATCTTTCAGGTATAAACGCAAGTTGTGTTTGAGTTCCCAAAAGCCATCCTTTTCCAAACATGCCCCCAGAGCCAACCGCAGTTATTGATTGAATCGTATGAAATCCAGCCCCTAAAGGGTCTCTCATTGGATCTAACAGAGTACAAATTCTAAGTTTTTGATAATCTCTAAGACCAGGCCAGCCTATNTTTTCTGCGCAAATCTCTTCACCAAAAATAAACANTAAAAGCAAANTTANTAAAANCCCANCCAANCCAACGGTNATTACNCGCCAAGGTAANCCAGCAAANAATAATAGTATNGCNCCAGAGANAAAAAGTAAGATTGANGTTCCAAGATCTGGTTGTCTTAGGACTAAAAACANGGGAAAAAGAAATAAANTTAGAACGAATAACCAGTCTCTTTTGGAGTTTAAACCATCGGTCCTCTGAATTACCCAAGCTAGTAATAAAGGAAGNGTAATTTTTAAAATTTCTGATGGTTGCATTTTNAGAAATCCTAAATCNACCCATCTTGTAGCACCGTTNACAGTCTCTCCGAACAACTCAGTGGCTATCAAAAGTACAATCGTAATTGAGTAGGCTGGTATTGCAAATTTTTCAACGATTACNGANGGAACATGACTTAAACAAANTATTAGCAAGCCAGCAATAANTATATTTCTTAAATGTTGGTAAAAACGCACCATCTCGTCATGGCTAGAGCTGTATACAGCAAAACAACTAATAACNGAGACTGCTAGTATCATCANCGTAAGTGGTTTGTCTAAGTTTTTTATTATGAACAAAAAAGGTTTTGGTAAAATTTTACTCGTGTTAATTAATAGTGCCATTTGAGNTTTTCTTTAGTAAATAATAATNAAAAACTAANTTTGCTATCGGCGTNGCAGCTGTTACCCCAAAACCTCCNTTTTCAACNACNACAGCAACAGCAACCNTTGGGCTTTTGACTGGAGCAAAACCAATATAGAGAGAATGGTCTTTAAGCCGTTCNGGTATTTTTTCTGAGTCATATTCTTCNTCTTGTTTAATTGTAAAAACTTGAGCTGTCCCAGTTTTCCCAGCACTNTGATAGGGCAGNTTTCCCATCACCTTAGAAGCTGTGCCTNTTNTATTAACCTCTGACATTGCATCAATTACTAAATCAAACCACTCTTTTTTGACGTCTAACTTGCCCTCAATAAANGGTTCNNCATAATCAAAGTTAGATTTGTTAAAATCTTGGCTGCCTTTGAATAATCTCGGTTTAATTATCAACCCTCGATTTGCGATTATTGATACAGCCTTTGCCATTTGTAAGATAGTGAAGGTATTATAACCTTGCCCAATACCTATGGAAGGCGTCTCTCCTTGTAACCATTGTGTTCCATGTCTCTCAAGTTTCCAATTCGAAGAGGGGAGTATTCCTCTGGCTTCCCCTGTTAAATCAATTCCAGTCACCTGGCCAAAACCGAAAGGCGATATAAATTTGTGTATGACATCTACTCCCATACCAATCGCGAGTTTATAATAATAGGTATCACTCGACACTATGATTGATTTTCTCATATCAACTTGTCCGTGACCTCCTTGCGAACTGTCTCGGAACTTATGGTTTCCCAAAATAAAGTATCCTGGGTCATTGATAAGTTCATTAGGATCTTTAGAGTTAGATGAAAGCGCTGCCAACGCCATGAATGGTTTATATGTCGATCCTGGCGGGTAAAGTCCTTTCAGTGGGCGATTTAGTAAAGGTTTATCCTCAGAGTCATTAAGATTATTCCAGGTTTTTTGGTCAACTCCGTCGATGAATGAATTAGGGTTAAAGTTAGGAGTTGATACAAATGCTAGAACTTCTCCAGTCAACGGTTCAATTGCAACGAGCCCACCCCGCCTGCCACCAAAACTATTTTCAATAATTTTTTGTAACTTAGAATCAATGGTTAGAATTATATTTTTACCAGGGAGCGCTTCGCTATTATTGATCTCCCTTATCATTTTTCCTCCAGCTGTAACTTCAATGTGCTGATATCCAATTTTTCCTCTAAGAAGATGCTCATAACTTTCTTCAACACCAAGCTTTCCCATGTGAGTAAACCCGCGATACTGAGTACTGATATTTTGTGTTCGCTGTCTAGCAAGGTCCTCTTTTGAGATCCGTCCAATATGACCCAATATGTGTGATGAACTTTCACCTAGTGGGTAGCTCCTTATGAGCCTTGGTCTGACTTCTACGCCAGGTAAATGTTGAACCCGTGTTACAAGTTTAGCCACTTCAACATCTGACAAGGCTCCTTTTAACGGCAACCCATCATAGGACCGAGTTTCTTTTTTTAATCTGTTAAATCTTTTTAGGTCAGTGTCAGTGATTTCTATAGTACTCCTTAATTTTCTAATAGTTGCAGTAAAATTTTTTATCTTTGATGGCTTGAGCTCAAGATAAAATCCAGCATCATTTCTTGCTAAAACCTGCATTTTTCTGTCGAATATTTTTCCTCTAGGAGCTTGTTGAGGAAGTAGAATCACTCTATTATCTTCAGCTTTAGAGGAATGTTTTTGGTGCTCTATAATCTGCAGCCAAGCCAAACGACCCAACAAAAAAAGAAAAACTAATGAGACCCCTATGGCTAATATACTAGCGCGAACTCGAAAATCTTTTTGATTCTCTCTGGAAAAAATCATATTTTTATACGTGAACTTGATGGTCGTGAGCTAAGTTCGGAACCTCCTCTACGATTGATAATTCGTAACATAATCCACCCAATTATAAAAGCTGCTAAGGATTCAAAAAAAGGCTTTCCCAAAAACCATAAAGATAAAGTGGCGCCATCTGATAAATACCTAACGATGGAATCAATCATTAGTGCCAGTAAAAAAAGCGGAAACAGGTTGATACACTGAGTCGTCAAAGGATACCATGTTAGACGGCGTTGTAACTTATTTGATAAGTACCAGAGAAAGCAATAAGAAAGAGCGTGTTGGCCTAAGATTGACCCAGAGTGGATATCCATTATGATACCAAGCAGCCACACCGAAAATATTCCAACTCTCCCAGGTGTGTAAATATTCCAAAATATGAGCACAATAGCCAAATAATCTGGCCAAGGAAAGGAATTTGTGAATGGGATCACATTCGCAATTAGGGCAATTAATACAGAGAGATAAAATAATTGAGATGTCGGTCTCCGTCTGATAAGATTTTCAGGAACCATCGCTACTCTCTTTTTCCGTTAATATCATGACCTGATGTTGAGCCCCTGCAACTGAAGCAGTTCTACCAATGACATTTGGAAACTGACCTGGAACTGCCGGATTAACACTGATAATATGACCAACCAGGATGCCTGGAGGATAAATGCCGCCAAGTCCCGATGTTAAAACTTCATCGCCAACCTTTACCTCAGCGCTAAGATCTGAGTATTGCAATTCAAAGCTTGAACTATTTCCCCGCCCTTTAGTGATTGCTATTACCCCAGAGGATGGCAAAGAAACTGGTATAGATAAACTGTTATCAGAAATTAGTGTTAACTCAGCTTTTTTTCCGTATACTCTGCTAACTTGACCTAGAATTCCACTAGCAGTGATAACGGGATTACCTAATTTAACTCCATCTTTTGAACCTTTGTCGATCACAACTTTATCGCTGTAGATGTCTGGTAATTCGTATCTAATTTCGGCATTAACAGATGGACGATTCAGTTTTTCGCGTAAGTTTAATAAGGCTCTTAGGTCGTTATTTTCTTTTTGTAATTGATCAATTTGCAGCATAACTTTGGCATTGGTTCTCAAATCTTTTTCTAACACGCTAATTTTTTCGTTTAGTTCAAGTACTGTTGAATAGCGGTCAGCTAGTGCAAAAAAAGCATCTCTGGGAAGAAGCAATCCTTCAATGACTGGATTGATTAACACCGTTATTGCTCCTCTCATTTTTGACAGAAAACCGAGATTAGAGTCAGCGGTAATTAGCATTACTGAAAAAGCGGCATAGACGAAAAATTTAACAGTTGCTGAGGCACCCTGTTTGAATAATAACGGGGGTGTTTGAGAAAGGGACACGGACTTATTCTGTAGCCAATAAAGGCCCGAGTTCATCAACCCTGTCAATGGCTTCGCCACAGCCACGAACTACGCACGTTAGTGGATCATCAGCTAGGTAAACGGGGAGTCCAGTCTCTTCCATTAAAAGACGGTCTAAGTCTCTCAGTANCGCACCTCCACCAGTTATAACAACCCCTCTTTCTGCAATATCAGCAGCCAATTCTGGGGGAGTGTTTTCCAACGCGTTCTTGATTGAAACTACTATCTGATTAATTGGATCGGTTAATGCCTCTAAAATTTCATTACTTGATACTCCAAATGTTCTAGGGATACCTTCGGACAGATTCCTGCCGCGTACTTCCATTTCATGAACTTCACTGCCTGGAAAGGCAGAACCAATTTGTTTTTTTACCATTTCTGCTGTTTGTTCACCAATTAACATCCCGTAATTTCTTCTGATGTAGTTCACTATCGCTTCATCAAATTTATCCCCTCCAACCCTGACGCTCGCTGAATAGACTAAGCCCCCAAGGGAAACGACTCCGATTTCACTTGTCCCTCCCCCTATATCNACTACCATCGAACCAGAAGGTTCTCCAACTGGCATACCCGCTCCTATACAAGCAGCCATAGGTTCTTCAATNAAATATACNTTTGATGCGCCTGCCGACAAAGCCGACTCTCTGATTGCTCTCCTTTCTACTTGTGTGGAACCACATGGGACACAAATGATTACACGAGGNCTAGGAGAAAAAAGCTTTTTTTGGTGAACCATTTTGATGAACTGTTTAAGCATTTGCTCTGTAACCGTAAAGTCAGCAATTACACCGTCTTTCATTGGCCTTACAGCCTCAATGTTTCCAGGTACTTTTCCAAGCATTTGTTTAGCTTTAGTACCAACAGCTTCAATGATTTTTTTCCCTCCAGGACCTTCCTCTTGTCTTATTGCTACCACTGAAGGCTCATTAAGCACTATACCTTTACCTCTCATGTAAATAAGGGTGTTCGCAGTTCCAAGGTCAATTGCAAGATCTTGGGAAAAATATCCGCTTAAAAAACCAATCATAGTGTCCTCAATTTAAAAACTATCACTTATTATAAGTATAATATTTAGTGAACAAAAATTTTTACCTGTTATGAAATTACAAAGTACTGACATAAAAAAACTTACGGCTTTGGCAAAATTAAAAATAGATTCTTCCGAAGCAGACCTGCTAGTTACAAATTTATCCTCAGTTTTGTCTTGGGTAAGTACTCTTCAAACAGCAGATACAAAGAATGTATTACCATTAACCCATCCTTTGAAGTTATCACAGCTAGCGGAAAAAGAATCAGCCACCAACGATATCGCCGCAGAAGATGTTTACAAAAACGCGCCTGAATTTAAAAAAAGTCACTTTATCGTTCCGAAAGTACTTGATTAATANTCTAATGCTACCATTTATTCCTAAATTATCGTGTTAAGTATTAGGTTACTACGAAAGTCTCTTGATTCCAAAAAAATTGGTGTAAATGAACTCGTCCAAGAATTAATGGGTAAATTCAAAGAAAATAAGTTCGGCGCTGTACTANGTGTAAATGAAGAAGAGACTTTGCTTCAAGCTAGAAAGGCTCAGGAACAAATAGATTCTGGAGAAACAAAACCACTTTTGGGAATTCCATGTGTACATAAAGATGTATTTGTCACGAAAGCTTGGAAGACAACGGCTGGATCCAAAATGCTGGAAAATTATGTGAGTCCTTTTGACGCAACTATTGTAAAAAAATTGGCTTCCGCTGGAGCAGTGTGCTTAGGTAAATCAAGTTGTGACGAATTTGCTATGGGATCAGCTAACCAAAACTGTGCTTATGGAGTATGTCGTAATCCATGGGATAACAATGCTGTGCCAGGAGGTTCTTCTGGAGGATCGGCTGCTTTGGTAGCTGCTGGTCACGCGTACTTTGCCTCTGGCACTGACACAGGAGGTTCAATAAGACAACCTGCTGCTATGTGCGGCGTTAGCGGGATTAAACCTACTTACGGTCTAGTATCAAGATGGGGCATAGTTTCATATGCCTCGAGTTTAGACCAGGCTGGTCCTATTACAAGATCCGCTTTTGACTGTGGTTTGGTTTTAAACGAAATGGTTGGATACGATGCGAGAGATTCCACAAGTCAAAATGTTGAAAAGGTAGACTACTGCAGAGTTATGGAAGACTTTCAAATAGAGGGAAAATCTAAGCCATTGGAGGGTTTTGTTTTTGGAATACCAAGAGAATATTTATCGGCATACGTATCTGTTGATGTGCTCAAAGCTTTTGAAGAGGCTGTTCTAGTATATAAAAGCCTAGGAGCCAAAGTAGTTGATGTTTCTCTACCTCACGCCGTACACTCTGTTGCTGCCTATTACGTAATTGCGCCAGCAGAGGCTTCTAGCAACTTAGCTAGATTTGATGGAGTNAGGTTTGGCCTGAGGTCAAAGAAGGCATCATCTCTTGAAGAAATGTACGAGGAAACTCGGTCGGAAGGCTTTGGTGAAGAAGTAAAGCGAAGAATATTGGTCGGAACCTTTGTTTTGTCACACGGCTATTTCGATGCATATTATTTACAAGCTTCTCGAGTTCGAAATCTAGTATTTAATGATTTTAGGAATGCTTTTAAGAAATGCAATTTTTTACTCTGCCCAAGCTCCCCAACGGTCGCTTGGGATATTGGGTCTTCTCCAATCTTTGGAAGTTCTTACAGCCCGCCTGAAGGCGTACCAAATGAATATTTAGCTGATTTGTTTACCGTCGGGGCCAGCCTTGCAGGATTACCTGCAATATCCATACCTTGTGGATTTGGTTCCGATGAAAAGTCTAGCCGTCCAGTTGGTTTACAGATTATAGGCCCTCATTTTAAAGAGCCACATATTTTAAATGTAGCTAACGTTTTTCAAGCAAATACGGACTGGCATAACTTAAGGCCAAAAAACAATTAGGAAAGGTTAAAAAATTGAATTGGGATGTCACAATTGGGCTTGAAACTCACGTGCAATTATTAACGAAAACAAAGATTTTTTCGAGAGGAGGCAATAAGTTTGGAAAGCAGGCTAACACAGTAGTAGATTTTATCGACTTAGGACTTCCTGGTGTACTACCGTCAATTAATCCCAGAGTCGTAGAGCTTGCTGTAATGTTTGGTTTGGCTGTAAATGCAAAGATTAATAAAGAAACAATTTTTGCAAGAAAAAATTATTTTTATCCTGATTTACCAAAAGGATATCAAATAAGTCAACTAGACAATCCAATAGTCAGTGGTGGTTCAGTAACGGTTATTTATCCTGATGATTCAAGTTTTATAGTTCCTTTGACAAGGGCTCATCTAGAGGAAGATGCAGGCAAATCTATTCACGACGAATTTGGCCCAATGGTATCTGGAATTGATTTTAATCGAGCAGGAGTACCGTTGTTGGAAATAGTAACGGAACCAACCATGGTTTCTGCTAAAGAGGCTATTAACTATTCCAAAACACTACATAACCTTGTTACTTGGATAGGCATTACTGATGGAAATATGCAAGAGGGATCATTCAGAATGGATGCTAACGTATCAGTAAAACCAAAAGGCAGTCAGAACTTAGGGACTAGATGTGAAATAAAAAATTTGAATTCTTTTAAATTTCTAGAAAAAGCAATTGAATATGAGACTAACAGACAAATTGATTTAATTGAATCTGGAGGAAAAGTGATTCAGCAAACCCGTCTTTTTGATTCTTCAAAAAATGAAACGAGAGAAATGCGTGGCAAAGAAAACTCAGATGATTACAGATATTTTCCAGATCCAGATATCCCAACTATTTACATTGATGATACTTTCATTGAAGAGGTCTCGAGAAAGATACCCCTACTTCCAATAGAAACGAAAAAAATTTTAANGGATGTGTTTGANTTACANGATGAGTCAATTGATATATTAATTTCNAAAAAGGCGTACATTGATTATTTTTATAGTTGTNTACAGGTTTTGTGTGAGCTTAGTCAAATAGATTTTGAAACAAAAGTTTTTAGTTNTGATGTTTCNCAAAAAGCGAAACTTATTTCTAATTGGATGATTGGNAAACTGTTTTCTGCNTTGAATAAAGAATGTCTAGATATTTCCAAATCAAAGGTTTCTTCTATTAACCTGGCAGGAATAATTTATCGGCNAGANGATGGAACCCTATCAAGTAAAACTGCTGAAGAGTTATTTTTTATACTTTGGAAAAATGATACTGCTGACCTTGATGANTTAATTTTAGCCAATGACTTATCCCAAATTAGAGACGAAACTGGGTTGNTTANGATGATTGAGGATGTTTTAGATAAAAATTGTAAAATGGTNGAGCAGTACTTAGCAGGAAAAGAAAAAGCTCTNAATGCATTGGTCGGACAAGTAATGAAGCTATCTAAAGGNAANGCNAATGCNCAGTTAGTGAAAGAAAAAATTTTAGAAAANATATCTAAGGATTAATTATTNAGTACTNCCATAAATTTGTAANTATTTGTCAATAGGCTTAATGTCTAACCTTTTTTCTTCCATATAATCTCTCAGNTCAAATAAATTNGCTAAAGAAAATATTGGAATCCCAGTTGNAGANCTTATTTCTTCTGCAGCGTTTTTGAATAGGTTGACTGACTGGGTCGTACTTTTTTCNTTTCTGTCTAAGGCAACTAATATTCCGAGAACGTGACCATTTTCTTTTTTTATTAAATCAATAGCTTTTTTTGATGATAGACCAGCGGANATAACGTCATCAATTATCAGAACGTTTTTCTTACCTATGTTCCCGATTATGGAGCCCTTCTCACCATGAGTCTTTGCNTCTTTTCTATCGAATACTATGTCAACATTGAAAGAATAAGACTCTAGAACAATTGCAATAGCACTTACAAGAGGAATTCCTTTGTAGGCTGGNCCAAATAAACAATCAATTTTTAAATTTAAAGTTTTATTAATGCTAATTATTTTCCTTGCATAATATTCAGCAACACTTTTCAGTAATTTNCCATTTGAAAATTTTCCAGTATTNAAAAAATATGGNGATTCTCTTCCAGCCTTTGTAATAAATTTGCCAAAAGTTAGAACCTCAGATGATAATACAAANTCAAGNAAGTCACTTNTTAGTTTGTTATCGTTGNNTAGTCGGTTCACTGTATTTTCAGGAGTTTTGATGAGNAATATAAAAGTAATTACTCTGAACGTTAATGGTATCAGAGCATCAGCAAGAAAAGGGCTTTTTACTTGGTTAGTTGATCAGAATCCNGANTACGTATGCCTTCAGGAAGTGAGAGCTCAATTNAAAGATTTAAGTAGTTTTTTCTTTGAAATACCAGTTTTTGATTCGCCCCTTAAGGCAACATANTACTTTTCAAAAAAACCAGGATATTCAGGTGTTGGAATATTTAGTAAAAAAAAGCCTACACAATTTTTCTCNGGNATTGGTGTTAATGAATTTGATGATGAGGGAAGGGTGCTCAGACTTGANTTTGACAATCAATATGAGTTNTTTCCGTTAATGTCGACTGTAAGTGTATATTTCCCNTCGGGGTCTGCCTCCGAATCTCGCCAAGAGTCAAAAAATAGATTTTTANTTAGCTTCATGAAAGTCCTAAAAAAATGGGAAATAGAATATCGCGNAACTGGNCGACAGTTTTTGTTATGNGGNGATTGGAATATTGCGCATAACGAAATCGATTTAAAAAATTGGAAACAAAATAAAAATAATTCAGGTTTTTTGCCTTGGGAAAGAAAATGGTTATCTCAGGTTTTTGAATCAGTTTGGGTTGATAATTTANGAGAATTTTTGCCAAAAGACGAAATATATACCTGGTGGAGTCAAAGNGGTAGTGCTCGCGAAAATAACGTGGGATGGAGAATTGATTATCAAGTTGCTACAAAAGAACTGGCAGCACGAGTAATTGATATTCAGGTATTTAAAGAGCCAAAACTNTCAGACCATGCTCCCTTAATCATTTCTTATGGTCTATAGATTCATTAAATAATGGNTCTACTGCGGGTAGTGTTTTTTTGATTTCTGTCAGCCTANTCTTGTTAGANGGGTGGGTAGATAACCACTCTGGAGGGGAGCCATCATTTGCTTTTGCCATCTTTTCCCATAGCGTTAAACCAGCTCTTGGATTAAACCCAGCCCGCGCAGTTAAATCTAGTCCTACTAGATCAGCATCTTTTTCATCTTTTCTGGAAAAACTNAGACCTAATAATTGACTACCAAAACCCAATAATCTTCTTTCGCCTCTCCCTANCCCGAGAGCTGATGATATGATNTCNGCTCCAAGATTTGTTAACTGGCCTTTTGCNATTCTCGATCTTGCATGTTCTCTTAGGGCATGGGCCATCTCATGACCCATAATTACTCCTATTTCATCATCCGTTAAATTTAATTCCTCAACNATTCCTCTGAAAAAAGCAATTTTCCCGCCAGGCATACAAAAAGCATTAAGTTGTTTGTCATTTATCAAGATTATCTCCCATTCCCAGCGAAGCGNTGCTGGATTCCAGGATGTTGCAAAGGGNTGAATTTTATTTAGAATTTTTTTTAACTTNATNAGNAGAACATCGTCAGATTTTGCGAGCTTTTTTGTTTTCTTTGCGTTTTGTTTTATTTTCTCAAATTCNTTTTCCGCTGCAATTATTAAGTCTCTACTGGAAACGATGTGCCTCATGTTNGACGCACTTTCAACTTTTACACCATCCTTTGGCCCAGTTAACTGTTTTTGATTGTTAGTAGTCGCACAACCAAAAAACACAGATAGACTCAAATATAGTNTGACAACGANATTTCTTTTATTGTAAATGTTCATTACAGTAGATACTCTAGGTAANCGAAAAAATACTTTGACTATAAAACGAAACTTTCACTTCTTATTCTTCACTACAATTATGGGGTTTGCAAGTGGTTTGCCATTGGCCCTTTCCTCTGGAACGCTGCAGGCTTGGCTTACTGTTGGGGGCGTCGATCTAAGGGTTCTTGGATGGCTGAGCTTAGTTGGATTGCCTTATACATACAAATTTATCTGGGCTCCAATTATTGACAGGTATAACCTTCCATTTAAAATAGCTGCTAGGCGCAGAGGTTGGTTGGTGTTGTTTACTATTTTTATGGCAGCAATATTACTAGTGTTTTCAAGGTTGGATTTCCAAGCCAGCAATGTATTGTTTTACGTTGCAATTTTAGCTTTTTGTTTAGCGTTTATCTCCTCTAGTTTTGATGTGGTTTTCGATGCTTGGCGGACGGAAATACTCCCGAAAAAAATAATGGGACTTGGAGCAGGGTGGTCTGTAGTAGGTTATAGAGTTGCAATGATTACTTCTGGTGCTTTAGCTTTGCTCTTGGCTGATCTTTACTTTGGTTTTTCAGGGGTTTATTTTCTATTTGCCATACTATTTCTGTTCTTAGCATTGGTTGCAAGTTTAATTCCAGAAGCTCCAACTAAAAACTCTCCAAAATCTTTAAGGGAAGCTATTAGAGAGCCATTTAAAGAGTTTTTTTCTAGAAAAAACGCTCTTTTAATTTTAATTACGATCATTCTTTATAAGTTGGGGGACGCTTTTGCACTGTCACTATCAACTGCTTTTTTGATCAGAGGGGCTGGTTTTTCCCCAGGTGAAGTAGGTGCAGTTGCTAAAGGTGTAGGATTATTTGCTGCTTTGGGAGGAGGCCTTATCGGAGGATGGTTGCTTTCAAAAAGTAATTTATTCCTCTGCTTAGTCTGGTTTGGTATTTTTCAAGCATTGAGCAATTTAGGATTTTTGTGGCTATCTTTAATTTCACCCACTGTCACTGAGATGGCTTTTGTAATTGTCTTTGAAAACTTATCGGGAGGAATGGGAACCGCAGCCTTTGTGGCTTTACTGATGGCACTTTGTAATCAAAGGTTCACAGCAACTCAATTTGCATTGCTATCCGCTCTATCATCGGTTGGAAGGGTATTTATCGGTCCTTTTGCGGGCGAGATAGCATATAATTTTGAATGGCCGACCTTTTTTGTTTGTTCGTTTTTAGTAGCCGCTCCAGGTATTATACTGATCTATTTTATTCGGCATGAGATCAAAGAAATTTTCTGAAATTATTACTTCCCAAAAATATGTAATTTAACAGTGCGTTTTTGAGCATGGGTTCTGTGCTCAAACAAAAAAATTCCTTGCCATGTTCCAAGTACAATCTGGGTTTCTTTGATGCTTATCGTAAGGTTAGTCTGAGTTAAACATGATTTTATATGAGCTGGCATGTCATCAATTCCCTCACTGTCATGGCTATAGTCACCATCCATTGGAGCAATTTTATTAAAGAAATTTAATAAATCGTCCTTTACACAGCTTGACGCGTTTTCTTGAATAATCAACGAGCAACTTGTATGGACTGAAAATAAGTTAACAAGACCATTTGAAATAGACGAATTTTGAACTTTTTCCTGAATAGTGTTAGAAATATCATAAAGTCCGATTCCATCGGTAAAAACATTTAAGTCAAAAAATTCTTGGTTCAATTTACCCCTAAAAATGTTTAAGTTTTCCTATGATAGATAATACTTTAAGTGAATTAGTAGCGGTTAAAAAACACCCATCAATGATATTATTCACAGTTTTGCGCAACGAACTTTTCTGCAGCTTCAAAAATTATCAATTTTCTATTTTNGTCCATTTTTTTTAAAGCGCCNACCATTAGACTNAGACGTGGATTTTTTAAAAGAAATGCAGAATTTTTCTCTATAAATTTCCAATACAACCCATCAACGACAGTGCACCAATCTCCTTTTTTATAATCGCTCATTTTTATCAAATAGTTTGACCCGCATATGTATGGCTTTGTTGCCATTAAGCCTCCATCAGCGAAAGTAGACATNCCAAAAACATTTGGCACCATTACCCAGTCTGANGAATCAACGAACATTTCCATGAACCACTTATAAATTTCTTTTGGAGAGAGTTCAGAAAGATTCATTATATTTGCGATTACCATCAGCCTGTTGATATGGTGCGTATAACCATATTTAGTNGTAAATTTAATAGCATCATCNAAAGGTGTNATACCCGTAGTCCCTTGATACCAACTATTTTTCATTTTTTTCTTATGGTTGAAAAAATTACTTTTTTCTTGAATATCACCTTTTTCTTGATAAATTCCTCTAATAAACTCGCGCCAACCTATAATTTGTCTAAGGAGCCCTTCATATGAATTTAACGGAACTTTGTCTGCATATTTTTTTAGCGCATCGATAAGCTCTCCTGGGGTTAATAGTCCGTTATTGAGCATTGGGCTTAACGCAGTGTGAAAAATAAAGTTATGTTTGGAACTAATTGCATCTTCATATGAACCAAAGTTATTAAATTTCACTTCTAAAAAATTTTTTAGCCACTTTTTTGTTCCCTTTCGGGTTACTGGCATCCATCTTTTTTCTAGAGATCCAGGATGTTTGTCAAAGACTTCATTAATCCATCCGCTCAACTCTTTTTCGAAAGGTTCTTCCTTAACTTTTAATAGCGAAGGAACGGTTATATCTTTTGGAAGTTTTTTTCTGTTCTCGTCATCAAAAGACCATTTTCCTCCAATTGGTTTTTTGTTCTTATCGAGAAGTAAATCTAAATCTCTTCTTTGTTCCTGATAAAATTTACCCATCATTAAAAATTTCTTGTTCTTTGCAAAAGAAGAAAACTTTTCTCTTTTAGAAAGAAACATCGGTGATGTTAAAAACTCAATACTTACACCTGGCAATTGTGAAATTTTTTTTATTCGATTTTCAAAAAATTTATCTTCTATCTCAAATGAATAAACTTTTGATACTTA
>NYVY01000055.1 GCA_002684875.1 Pseudomonadota bacterium | reverse complement strand
TTGTGATGGGGACTAATCGTGAGCGCAGTGAAGACCCAGCATACTGGCGAGCGCTCGTCGATCAGCATCAGGTCACCTTGTGGAATTCCGTTCCCGCCCTGGCCCAGCTTCTCGCGAGTGAAGGCTCGCCTTCAGAGAACCTCCGAACCTTCCTTCTTAGCGGTGACTGGATTCCGCTTTCCCTTCCTGATGCCCTCCGGAAGCAGTTCCCGAAAGCCGAATTACTCAGCTTAGGAGGAGCGACCGAAGCCTCCATCTGGTCTATCATTCATCCCATCACGCAACTCTCGCCAGAATGGCCCAGCGTCCCCTACGGCCGCCCCCTCCGTCATCAGAGTTGGCTCGTGCTTGATGAAAATTTACAACCCTGCCCCCCTTGGGTCCCCGGGAAACTCTACATCGGTGGCATCGGCGTGGCGCTCGGATATTGGAATCGCCCGGAACTCACCGCTTCTCAATTCATCCCTGATTTTTCTTCGAGTGTCAAAAATGCTACCCTCTATTGCACCGGCGACTGGGGACGTCTCCGCCCTGCTCACGATAGGAAACTCTCACTGGAATTTCTCGGCCGCCAGGACTCACAGGTGAAGATCAATGGCTACCGGATTGAACTCGGAGAAATTGAAGCGGCCCTTCAGAAGCACTCCGCACTCGCGCAAGCGGCCGTAACCATACAAGGATCCCCCCCGGAACTCATCGCACATCTCGTCCCCGATCAAGGCCTGATCGCCGAAAAAACGATCTCCAAGCTCGACGCCAAGACCACCAGCTCGTCAGAAGCGGGTTCAGCAAAAGCCATTCCGCTGCCTCCTCACTCTGGGCTGGAAGGAATTTTCCAACGCCAAAGCCACCGCCGCTTTCTTGACCAAACAGTCACCCTAGGAGCCCTTGCCAAGCTACTCTCTTCAGCGCAAGCCCATGTCATCGAAGGAGCTGCGCTCCCGAAACGGCGCTACCCTTCCGCCGGGAGCCTCTACTCAGTCGATCTCTACCTCAAAGTCATTGAAGAACGGGTCAAAGGACTAAGCGCGGGCATCTATCGCTACCACTCAAGCCAACATCAGCTTGAGCCGATCGCAGATGATCTTGCTCAGGAGAAAATCTTTGAGATCAATCAAACAATCGCCGAGCAAAGCGCCTTTTGCCTCTTTCTGGTCGCAGACCTCGCTCCGATCACTGCCGTTTACGGCGAGCGAGCAAGAGACTTTGCCCATCTTGAAGCTGGCTACCTCGCGCAGCTGCTCATGGAACAAGCTTCTCAGCACGAGCTTGGCCTCTGCCCAGTCAATGAGGCAGGCTTTTCCGAGATTCCAAGCGCCTTAAATCTCCGTGAAAGTCATCTTTGCCTCCACGCTCTCCTCGGCGGAATGATCGAGCCCAGCTGGACCGAGCGCTGGGTGAGCCCACAAGAAACAAACAGCCAATCTCTCCTCGAGCGGATCGAAGCGGACCTCGCGAAACAGCTGCCCAGCTACATGGTCCCTCGCCGATTCCAAATTCTCCACAGCCTCCCGCTCTCCGCAAATGGTAAGATCGACCGAGATGCCCTACCAGAGTTGGAGGCCCCGGAAGAAACGACTTTTGTCGCCCCCCGGACCAATCTCGAAAAAACGGTCACCGGAATCTGGCAAGACCTTCTCGAACTCCCGCAAGTCGGCCTCAACGACCACTTTTTCCAACTCGGTGGAAATTCGCTCCAAGCGATTCAGCTTCTCGGAAAACTCCGCCAAGAAGGATACCCCAGCCTCACGATCGCTCAGCTTTTTGAAGCACTCACTCCAAGTGCTCAGGTCAAATTACTGCAGGAACTCCCCAGCGCTGAAGAGGAAGCAATCCCGACTGTCTCGCGCTCAGAAGACGAGGAGAGGAGCGATGATGAAGTCGAAGCCCAGCTCCGCAAGCTTCTCTCAGACCAGTCATCTTAAAACCGCCCATAAAATGTCCGACTCTCAGAGCGCTCGCTCACCAAAGGCTCGAATGATCTCCCTCGGCATCGAGGCCGGTGACCCAATCGAAAAATTCTCAATCGGGCGTTGCGTTTGAGCACCCCAGTATTTCTCAGCGGGGACTTGAACCTCGCCCATTGTATCTACTTCCCTTGTTGTCATCAGAGGGAGATTAGCGAGCTCCTAAGGAAGCCCGCTAACGGTCATTCTAGATTCTAGAGCGACAAATTTTCTCGCAAACCTCCGGCATTTACCTCCATTGCAATCTAACATAAAGGATGGTAAACTGCCGCCAATTTCATGATTTGACAGAGTTAAACCATGAGCCATATTCTTTTTCGAACGACTCCAATCACTTTCAATCATGAAATTAAAAACCTTGCTTTACCTCTCCGCCTTTCTTTTTTCCTCCCCCTCTGCTCTCGCCGAGAATGAAATTTGTCCTATCATGATCGAGGATGAGATTGACACCGAAGAGGCTGTCAAATTGGAAGGGAAGACCGTCTACCTCTGTTGCGGTAAGTGTGTCAAAATCTGGAACAGCAATCCCAAGTATTTCATCAAAACTAGCCTCGACCTTCTACCTCAATTTAAAGGAATGGAGGAAAAATTAAAACTCAATGAGGTCAAACTGATGCCTCAAAAATTCTGCCCAGTTTACAAAGACCGCATCGTTACCCCTGATTCTCCCTCGATAGAAGTTCAGGGTAAAAAAGTTTACGTCTGGAGTACTAGCGCCATTCGCCGTTGGAATCGCAGCCCAGAAGAGTCACTCACCAAGGCTTTGGAGGCAGGCCTGCTGCCACAATTCCCCGAGAACAAGAAGATCAAGGGGAAAACAAACCCAGTCAGCGAGAAGAAGAAATAATCTTACTGGTCAGCGACCTTTTACGGGGGGGCCTTCGGCTCCCCTTTTTCTTCTACTCCAAGAGGTCTTCCAAGGCTTTTAATTCAGCGTAAAGATCATCCTCAGTGGCTGGGGTCGGAGTTGACTCAGGATCGCTTCTTTGCTCTTTCGCTTCACTCACGGCAGCTTCTGAAGATTCTTTTAGAGCTGACTCACCACCCATCGCGACCAATTTTTTTGCAAGCTGGTTGATTGTGGGATGCTGGAAAATCAGGGTCGGCGAAAGCTCCAGACCGAAGTTCCGGCCGAGGCGATTCTTCAGGTCCACGCTCATCAAGGAATCCACCCCGAGATCGAAGAAACCCGCATCGGTCGCCGGAAGCTCGCCCTCCGGCAGACCCATTACGCGAGCGAGTTCCTCGCGGATTTTTCGGATCAGAAACGCTTCTCTTTGTCCGGGAGGCAGAGTCTTCATGGTTTCCTCCCATTGTCCTACCTTCGCCGAGGAGACACTTTTCTGAGTCCTCGAAGCCCGCGAACTTTGACGCATCACTTCGGTAAAAAATGGATCATCCCCTAAGCCAACTTCTGCCAGTGCCTCCCAGCGCACCGGAATGACTCCGAGCTGTGATAAATCAGGACAGCGGAGGGCTAAGTCGAGACTCTGGATTCCCTTTTTCGGATGAATCATCGAGACTCCACGTTTTGCAAGCTCCTTACTTGTCGGTTGGTTAGCCGCAGCTCCAACATTAGCCCAAGCGCCCCAGTTGATACTTTGTGCGGGAAGCCCGAGACTACGGCGGTGATGTGCGAGGGAATCAAGAAATGCATTAGCCGCGACATGACTACCCTGCCCCGGCGAACCCAGCAGTGATGCCGCGGAGGAATAAAGTAAGAAAAAGTCGAGTGGAAGTTCCTGAGTGAGTTCGTGCAAATACCAAGCACCATACGCCTTTGGCCTCAGCACCGTCTCCATCTCATCCCACGTCAGGTCCGAGATCATGCCATCTTGTAAAACTCCCGCCGCATGAATCACTCCTCGTAAAGGGTTCTTCATCTGCGCCTGCGCCACCACCCTCGCGAGTTGATCACGATCTGACACATCAGCACTTGAGAAAATGATCTTTCCCCGTTCGATAGCTGCTTCCAGCTCTTCATCGTGGTTCTCAGGGATCCGACGACTTACAAGATGAATTTCCTCAGCCCCCTGAGCAAGCATCCACTTCGCAGTCTCAATCCCTAAGCCACCAGCACCACCCGTGATAAGGTAGCTAGAACCTGCGCGCAGCGGGAAAGATTCCTCATCAAGAGACAGGACCACCTTCCCAATGTGGCGAGCACGTTGGAAGTATTGAACCGCGCGCTCGGCCTGAGTCAGCGGAAATGCAGTGCAAGGCAGAGCGTTCATTTTAAAGAACCCTTCAAAGAGCTGATCTCCATATTTTCCTGCGCCATCGCCCTTGAGACGAGATTCGCTTTCGGAAAAAAGATCAACAACCCGATAAATGACATCCGAACGAAATGCTGTGACTTCCAGTTCGCTCCAAACGCCACGCTTTCCAAGCTCGATAAAACGCCCTTGCGGAGTCAGCAAGGAAAGCCCCTTCTCAATATAATCACCAGAGAGCGAATTCAGGACGACTTCCACCCCTTCGCCGCCAGTCGCTGCCTTGATCTGATCGGCAAAGTCTAAGGTCCGACTATCAAAGACGGCTTCAACCCCCAAGCGCTCAACGGCCGGCCACTTTGGACGGCTCGCAGTCGAATAAACCTTCGCACCAAGGCTCTTTGCAAGCTGAATCGCGGCCATTCCTGTTCCTCCTGAACCGGCGTGGATAAGAATGCGCTCGCCCTTTTTAAGCTGGGTCGCCTCTTGCAGCGCGCGCATCGCAGTGAGTCCATTTACGGGCAAAGTCGCGGCGGCTTCCGCATTCGTGATTCCCTTGGGCCATCGCGTAGCCATCATCGCAGGCAGGGTGAGGTAGTCCCGGAAGGACCGCAGTGCGAGCGCCATAACCTGATCACCCAGCTTAAAATCGGCGACTTCTTCACCGACTGAAACTACTTCTCCGGCACACTCCACTCCGAGCCATCCTCGCTCGAAGGGCAACATCCCTGCGACATCGAGACTATCGATAAAATTAAGTCCCGCAGCTTGAACCCGAATTTCGATTTCTCCCNCCTTAGGCTGAGAACGCTCACTGGCNACAAGCTGCAATCGACGTTCCTCNCCGCCGTCCATCTTGAGTTCATGGCTCTCGGCAGAGGACTTNCNAAGGGCGGTAAGACTTGAGACGCGCTGAAGCCGAGCGACAAAGCGTCTGCCATTCCGAAAGCGCACCCCACCCCGAGAACNGCTCGCGATTTCACGTGCCAAGAGCGACTCTTGTTCTTCCTGAGACNTCACTGGATCAAGGTCGATACGGCGACATTTCAACTCAGGATATTCCAGCTCAATCGTCCGAGAAAGCCCCCATAATGCGCCTTGNTCAGGCTGGCTCTCTGCTCCCTGAGTCACGAGCGTGAGAGCTGGCCATGGTGCCGNTTTTNCGACCGTCTCCTGGACGAGAGTAAGGAGCTGATCAACCCCNNCTTGTAACTGCTCTTTCCAATCACCTGCTAAATCGAGAGATGAAAAAACGAGCGAGGGAGTCACNTNTGGANTTCTTTTTGCNAGNATGACNGCCTGCGGAAGNTCCCCNGTNGTGATNGTGTGAGATTGCCATNCTCTCGANGCAAGCAGCTCATGCCATCGCGAAGCGGAAAGAAGAGGATAGCCCTCACGCCAAGAATCCGCGAACGCCCACCAACCTTTTGTGAGGCCGAAAATGAGGTCCANCCATAGTAAAGGCTGAACACCTTCAAGCAAAAGAAGGTATCCACTCTCCGAAAGTTGATTCTGNATACTCGCGANACTCCNCTCCAAATCAGAGGTCGCGTGAATGACATTAGCCGCCACGATGAGATCNAAGCGNGCTTGCTGANCCTCGGCATCCTCNAGATCAAANACTTCGAAACTCACCTGCGCGTAGTCCGAGAAGCGCTTCCGAGCTTCATCTACCAAAAAGGGCGAGACATCGCTAAAGACATACTCATCGTCTTCTCCAAGCAAGGGGAGCAAAGTCGAAGTCGTCCCTCCAGTCCCCGCGCCTACCTCCAAAATTCTGAGCGGCCTTCCGAGNTCCTCACGTAAGNTCGTNAGCACCGCCCCACTCTGTCGATTGAGAAGCTGAGCCGCTTCTGAATTTTGATAAAGCCAAGTCAACTCGGAAGAATCTCCCTGAGGAAAGAGGACTTCGAGCGGATCTTGCTCCCCAATCAAGACCGCTGGNATTTCTGCAACACAGCGCTCGATCAATGCCAGCTCAGCCTTAAAATGAGGTAAGAGTTGAGTTCGTAAAACCTCCCGATCAATTTCTNGTTCTTGCTGCGCTTGAAGATGGTTCCAGANTTGCTTCTGCTCGGTAGTCACCTGCTTAGNATCGACTTTTCTGACGCAGTCGTGGGCCAATGAAGCCGCGAACTTTTCTAAAACTGGCAGACNTTCACGATAAGCCTCGATGGCTGGATTCCCCAAATCATCCTCGCAGNGCATCCNCAGCGCNTCCGNCACCNTCTCGGGGCTGGCGCACTCGGCGAGTGATTTTGGNAACTCTTCCGGAAGCCAAGAGACTTGATAAAACCAATTTTTAATCTGGTCCTTGTTACCCGCCTGCAGCACCTCGCNGGAAAAAGGCCGAAGACGAAAATCTCGTAATTCAAATAGCTCCTCGCCGTCNTCTCCAGAGATCACAAAGTCCGCACTGACCCAATCGTCACCCGCCCGGACTCGCCCGNGGACCTTGAACACTTCACCGCGCANGTGATCTGCATGGAAAANAACTTTNCCCACCCCTTCCGGNAAAAAGGTCTGCTTTTTGTGATCCTCANGGAAGCACGCCGCAATCGCCTGCACACAAGCATCGAGNAACAANGGATGAAAGGNAAAGTCCTTACCCAAATCTGAGCCCCGGAGAACCGTTTCCAAGCCGCCCTCTTCAGAAACCCTCAGCGTCTCGATCCGTCGCCANTCCGAACCGTAACTGACCCCTTGTTGTGCGAGGCGNTCATAGACCATTGCGGGCTCAAGCTCAGTCCATTCGCCCTNAGCAGACCATGACTCATCCTCAGTCTCTNGAGNNTGAAAGCTGAGCTCGCAAGNAGTCTCCCAGTCNCCATGCGAATTNTGCTGAAGCACTTCTACCGCCCCCTTACTCACCACCACTTGCAACGGGTGATTCTCTTTTAAAGAAAGCGCCCTCGTGAAACTGACATCGTGAAAAGAGAACGCCTGCTCACCATGAACCTCTCTCAAAGCCGCCCGGGCTAACTCCAGATAACCAACCGCCGGCATCACGGGATGATCAAAAACCTGATGCTCCTGCCAGACCGGATCTTCGTAAAGAGCGGAAGAAACGACGAAGTGCTGTGAAGCAACCCCTGCGACGGGCAATCGCTCTCCTAACCACGGATGAGAAAGAGCCGAAAGAGGACGCTCTTTTTTCAACTCTACCCAACAGTCATGTCGCTCGTAGGCTGGGAGTACCTTTGCGTCTTCTTTTTCTGAAAACTCATCAGCCTGAGCCAAGATGAGATGCGCATTGGTCCCGCTAAACCCGAAGGAGCTGACACCCGCCATCGATGGAGCCTCGGGCGACCACGAGGTAAGTTCTTGAATTACCTCGAGAGGCACTTTCTCCCACGAAACATGAGGACTCGGCTCACTGACATGAAGGTGCGGAGGTAAGGCACGATGCTGCATCGAGAGGACCACTTTAATAAGCCCTCCGATTCCCGCCGCCGCCTCCATATGACCGAGATTTGTTTTTAAGGACCCAATTTTTAAACGAGAACCTGCGCCTGCATGACTCTCAGCAAAGACCTGTGCGAGAGCATTTAGCTCAACCGGATCCCCCAACTGAGTTCCGGTGCCATGAGTCTCTAGGTAGTGAATAGCTTCTGGTCCGACTTGAGCATCTGCGAGTGCTTTTTTAATTACGGCCTGCTGCGACGGACCATGCGGAACGGTAAGACCGCTGCTCTTCCCATCATGATTAATCGCGCTTCCTTCGATGGTCGCGAGAATTGCATCACCGTTGGCCTGAGCATCTGAAAGGCGCTTCAGCACGATCATTCCGCAGCCTTCAGCACGCACAAAACCATCCGCATCTGCTGAAAAGGTCCGGCAGCGGCCCGAAGGCGAGAGCATCTGAGCTTGCGAAAAGGCGATACTGAGTTCCGGCCGGATCAGGCAATTCACTCCTCCTGCAAGAGCCACTTCACAATCGCGCTGACGCAGGCTCTGACATGCGAGGTGAACCGAGACGAGAGAAGAAGAGCAGGAAGTATCCACACTCAGGGAGGGACCAGTCAGCCCGAGTAAATAGGAGAGGCGCCCCGCCGCCACACTCGCTGAATTCCCAGTTGCCAAGTAAGGGTCAATTTCCTCCACCGAGCGTTGCCCCAAGTGCTGCGCATAGTCGTGACTACTCATCCCTACATAGACCCCTGCGGCGCGCCCACTCCAAGCACTGGGCTCCACACCCAGGCGATAAATGGCCTCCCAACTCACCTCCAAAAGAAGGCGCTGCTGAGGGTCCATGCTCTGGGCCTCGCGCGGGGTGATTCCGAAGTAAGAAGGATCGAACTTCCGCAGCGTCTGCAGAAACCCACCCTCCGGATGAATGATTTTCCCAAGCCCCTCCCCTTCATAAACTGAAGAATCCCAGCGCTCGGAAGGAACGGGTCCGACAACATCCCGCCCCTCACTTAAAAGCTCCCAAAATGCCTCGGGAGAATCTGCTCCTCCCGGAAAGCGACAGGCCATACTGACAATCGCAATCGGCTCCCGCAACTCAGGCGAAGCACCCTGCTTTTCCTGACTCGCCAGCTTAGCCTGTAAGCCCTCGATGATCGCCATCGCCCGCTGTAAGCGAATGGCATTCGCCTCATTTTGATCTTTCTCGCTCACGTCTCGGGATCTCCTAAAAATTGTTCGAGTTCGGCGAGCTTGGCATCAATCTCATCCTCCGTTTTCTTAAAAAGCGTTTCCTGCAGATGAGTGGTCAATGCTTCGAGATGTGGAGAATCAAAAATCAGGGTTTTTGGAAGCTCCACCCTCAGACGTTTTTCTAGCTTTGCCTTCAGCTCCATCGCCGTCAGAGAAGATAGCCCAAGATCAAAAAAACCGCGATTCAGGTCTCCGGGTCCGAGCACACGACCTAGCACTCGCTCTAATTCATCTCTTAAGAAAGTAGCCAACTCCTCATCACTCTGCGGAACTGCAATGCTCCCTAACCCCTGCGTCGTAAGGAGAGGTAACTTATTTTCTAGATAAGCTCGGTGAGACTCCTGACGGCGAATTTTCCCACTCGAAGTCCGCGGCAGCGCAGGAGCCTTGACCCCATAGCATGCCGCAAGTGGCAGCTGAAATTCCCGCAAAATAGCAGCCTCCACCATTTCCCCGAGTTCGGACAAGCGATCCTCTTTCTGAGAAGACCTCCTCACTTCATAAAGGATCACCGCCTGTTCTTCGCCCTGACCTTCTACCGAAAAAGCAACCACTCCATTCACGTCAAGTTCCGCCGCCCTCGCCGCAGCGGCCTCTAAATCAGCAGGGAGATAATTCTGACCATGAATGACGATTAAGTCTTTTTGCCGACCACAGATCGCGAGCTCCCCTTCTTCCAAAAAACCAAGGTCTCCTGTTTTTAAAAACAGATG
>NYVY01000054.1 GCA_002684875.1 Pseudomonadota bacterium | reverse complement strand
AGGATCAACGCCAGATCCGCACCGTCGACCCGGTTGTCGCCGTTGAGATCCCCGGGAAGGTCCTTGCCCTTTTCGCCCCAGGAGACGAGGACCAAGGCGAGATCCGCTCCGTTGGTCACCCCGTCTCCGGTGATGTCGCTGGGACAGCCGGCGGTTTCGTCCTGGATCTCGTAGCAGCCCATGTCCACCGCCTTCCCGACGATTCTCTGGTTGCCATCAAGATCGGTGACGTCCTCGCTCGTGGCGAAGTCGTCGCCCGCATCGATGCAGGGAGAGCCCTTGACCAGATGGAAATCACCGGTCTCGGCGGAGACGAATCGAGGATCGGTCGCGATGTTCGCAGGTCCGAGGTATCCCCCCTCCACGCAGCTGTAGGACACATCGGCCAGTCCCGAGTCGGTGAGGTGGATCTGATCTTCGCCGCCTCCGGACTCGTTGCCCCAGAGGATGCAGTTGGTGACCGGCACCGGCAAGTTGGAGACCTCGAGGAAGATGCCGCCTCCCCGTCCCGAGGATCCGGTGATGTTGCCGTAGACCGTGTTGTTGATCAGGGTCGCGCCGGTCCGGACGTAGATGCCGCCGCCGTCCAGGCCGAAGTTGCCGTGGATCAGATTGCCCTCGATCAGAGTGGTCTCGGTGAATGCGACGTAGAGGCCGCCTCCCTCGCCTTGATTGTTCTGGAACGTGTTGTCGGCGATCACGTTGTTACGGATGATGCTTCCGGTCTCGTTGTCGTAGTCGTCGAACAGCGTGATGCCGGCTCCCTGGCTACCGGTGGAGAAGTTGCCGCGGACCACGCAGCCTTCGATCCTGGCGGGGGCGTTGTAGGCAAGGATTCCTCCTGCGAACAAGGCACTGCGATTGTCGAGGATCTGGCAGTCGCGGATCGTCGAGAAGCCTGGGGAAACCGTGTTGATCGTGACCGCCGGGCCGCCGTTGTCGGAACCGTCGTTGTTGCGGATGATGCACGAGTCGACCACCGCGCTCGAGTTGCCTGTGATGAAGACGGCGGTTCCGTCGGTGTTGGAGATCGCGTCCTCGATGATGCAGTTGGTCACCAGAGGCGACGCGTTTTTGATGAAGATGCCGGTCTCCCCGGATCGCCGGATGGTGAAACCGTCGATGATCGTGGTGCCACCTTCGCTGCCTTCGATCCAGAACGCGGTCCGGATGGTGTGGGCCAGGTCGATGATGGTCGCCTCCGGGCCGCCGCTGCTCCGGATCACCAGATCCTTGCCGAAGTTGTCCACCCGATCCGCGTACGTCCCGGGTCCGACCACGATCTCCGACCCGCTCGCGACGATGGACGCCGCGCCGGCGATGGAATCGAAGTCACCGGGGACGGTGAAGATGCCCGGGATCCCGCATTCGTCGGGGATGCCGTCGCGGTCGCTGTCGACCGAGGTGCCCGCTTCGAGGTCGCAGACGTCGTCGATACCGTTGCGGTTGCAGTCTTCGTAGGGGATGATCGAACTCGCATCGACCGCTCGGACCACCCAGTTGCCGGTGATGAACAGCTCGATCAGGTTCATTTCGACGACCTCCTCCATGAGGTCGTCGGGGTTGATCGGCCCATTTCGCCCGACCACCCAGCTTCGGCCCAGGGTGTGCGGTGCGTCGAGGTCCAGGGTCGCGGGGAACTCGAAGTCGGTGCTCGCCACGGCTCCCACGAAGAAAGGGGTGCCTGCGGGGCCGATGGTGACCGGACTCGGGAAGTCGAAGGTGAGCAGCGCGACTTCCTCGACCACCAGATCCTCCATTCGAGCGATGACCGTGCAGTCGTCGGGCACACCGTTGCCGTCGGGGTCGGACCACAGGTAGAGCCCGAACGGGTCGCCGATGAGGTCCGCAGGCATGAGGATCTCGATGCCGGTGACGGTCTCGTACCCCTGCTCGACGAACATGAGATTCATCCACGCGGTGTGGGTGCCGTCGGAGTTGACCCTTCCCTCGCTCTCGCCGTCGTCAAGGACGTAGCGGAATGGATCGATCTGGCAGGGGTCGATGGTGCCATCGAGATTGCAGTCGAGATCCGGTCGGTCGGCGAGTTCACAGGAGTCGAGGATCGCATTGCGGTTGCAATCGATGGAGGGGTCGATGTTGATGTCGAGCTCGTCGGCCACGCCGTTGGAGTCGCAGTCGCTCGACGGAGCGGTGAGCAGCCGAGACGCCTGCAGATAGGCCCTGGATATCCGGAGTTCATCGATCGAGCCACGAAGGAACTGGCTGTAGACATTGCTGGCGTTTCGACGTCCGCCGATCTCCAGCGGGCCCCCATCCTGATACTGGGGATAGTTCTGCTTCAGGAGCGGCTGGAGATCGAAGTCGCCGTCGAGACCGAATCGGATCCGCTGGTTGGAGGCGTCGTAGGCGATGCTGACGTGATGCCAGTCGAGATCGGTGATCTGGAGATCGCTGACGATGGTGGTGATCACGCCACCATCGCCGCACCGAAACACCATCTCCTGGCCGGTCGAACCCAGATCTCCCGCCTGAACCAGGAAGCTGTAATCGATCTCGAAGTCCTGAGAGCTCAATCGCTTCTTCAAGCAGAGGTGCTGTCGCTGATTGGCACCGCCGTCGGTGCTGTTCTGGGAGAGCCGGACCCAGGCTTCGATCGTGAAATCATCGCTGCCCATCCGCAGGTACTCTTCGGCGTCTTCGACGCGGACCACCCCGCAGGTCGAGGCGTCCTGCCACTGGGTGCGGAAGGCTCCGGCGTTCGCGAGGTCCAGAAGGGGGATCACGTCGGCCGCCACGTCCTTGCCGATCGACCCCAAGCCGTTGTGGATGCCGGCGAGGGCGTTGGGGCCCGCATCCGGGGCGCTCAGACCTGAAAAGGACTCGAAACGCCAGTGGCCGGCAACCTGGGCATGACTTGATGTGCCGGTGAAGATGCCGGTGAGGGCCAGGGCGACGAATGAGGGGCGTGGCATCACAGGGCTCCGAGGGTCTTAAGACGGTGAAATGGACGTTACTCTGGTTAATGGGTCGATATCCAGAAATTTCCCGGCTTCTTCTTTGGCCTCGAAGTCGATCCGCATGCAGAACAGGAGCTCGAGTCATTTGATTATCAGAAGCCTCTGGATCGTGATTGCCTGCATCCTTCTGCCATGCGGGCCCGCGTCGGGCAGCGAGATGGACGGACGCCTGCGGGTGCTGGTCTGGAACGCCTGGCGCGGAGGCAACGAGGTCGATCGAGGCCCCGAGAAGATCCTCCAGGTCGTTCGTGACGTGAAGCCCGATCTGATCCTCATGCAGGAGAGCTACGACATCGACGGTGAGCGGCCGACCCTCGGTGGTTGGATTGCCTCGGAACTGGGCTGGAATGCCTACCAGTCGGAGAGCCCTCACCTCTGCGTGATCTCACCCATGGGCTTCAGCGCGACCCATTTTCATGACCCTTGGCATGGTGTGGGTGTCCGCATCGAGGACCAGCGGGGCAGGGCCTTCGTGGCGTGGTCGATCTGGCTCGATTATCGCGCCTACATCACCTACGCCTTGCGCGACGATCCGTCGATGACCGACGAGCAGCTCCTCGCGCTGGAGACCGATGCGTCGGCCCGGCTCAAGGAGGTCAAGGCGCTGCTCGCGGATGTCGATGCGGTCTCCGTGAAAGAGCCGTCGATTCCCACCCTGGTGGGCGGGGACTTCAACTGTCCATCCCATCTGGACTGGACCATCGACACCACTCGGATGTATCGCCACCGACGGAACCTCGATCTGCCGGTCAGTCTGGCGATGTACGAGGATGGTTTCGTGGATGTCTTCCGGCAGGTGCACCCTGATCCGATCCAGCACCCCGGAGTCACCTGGAGTCCGATGTTCCGGGAGAAGGACGACGGAACGGTGCAGGCGTTCGACCGGATCGACCGCCTGTACCTCCGGAATCCGTCGGTTGGCGACTGGATGCTGGTACCGGTCGCGGCGAAGACGTTGCCTGAAGGATGGGAAGACGATCGGATTCCCGTACCGCAGCGGGTCTTCCCCTCGGATCACGGAGCGGTCGTCCTCGATCTCCAGTGGAAACCGATCGAGAAGCGTTCGCTGGATCTCCGGATCGAATCCGTCGATCGAATCGCCGGTGACGCCCCGCACAGCGCCTTCACCGATCTTCTCCGTGTGGAGGATCGGCTGTACTGCACCTTTCGGGAAGGAGACGGGCACGTCTACGGCGCGGATGGTCGCATCCGGGTTCTGGTTCGTGACCANGATGGTGCCTGGCGATCGGTGGCCCTGCTCGCCGAGGATGGCATCGATCTCCGCGATCCCAAGCTGTCCCTGATGCCCGACGGACGACTCATGGTTCTCTGCGGTGGATCCGACTANGACGATCGGACATTGATCGGAGCCTGTTCCCGGGTGGCGTTCTCCGACCCCGAGGGAGAGGAATTCGGTTCGGTGGTGCCGGTCGTCATCGACCCGGCGGTCCGCTCCGGCGCCGACTGGCTCTGGCGAGTCACCTGGGATGAGTCGGGCACCGCGTGGGGCGTGGTCTATCAGCATTCGGACGCGGACTCCGGGCTTCGGCTCGTCTCCAGCGAGGATGGAATCGCATGGCGATACGTGGTCGATCTCCCCGTGGAAGGCGAGGGGAACGAGACGGCACTCCACATCGATGAAGCTGGACGCATGACGGCCCTGGTGCGACGGGAAGGATCCGACGCTCGGGCGATGCTGGGGCACGCCTCGCCGCCCTACCTCGACTGGACCTTCGACGTCCTTCCCGAAGCGATCGGGGGGCCCGATCTGGTGCGCTCGCCCACCGGGGACGGATGGATCATCGCCGGGCGGCAGTACCTTGCCGACGGCGTGCGGACTTCGCTCTGGTGGCGAGGGGACGATGGGGCGTGGGAGATGCTTGCCACGCTTCCTTCGGGCGGCGACACCAGCTATCCCGGGTTGGTGATCGACGATGATCGCCTGCTGGTCTCCTATTACTCGAGCCACGAGGGGAAGACCGCGATCCACTTCGCGGAAGCGACCATCGTTCCGCGGGACGATGGGGGGTCGATGGTTCCCGCCGGCCGTCAGGTCCGCTACCGCGACGAGGTGGAAGCCATCGTCGAGGAATCAGTGGTCGATCCTGACTCCTACGAGGGGACGGTCCTGGTCGGAAGCAGCATCGTTCGTCTCTGGTCGGATGCCGAGGAGGATCTGGATCGATTCGATGTGGTGAATCACGGTTTCGGGGGATCGAGGACCTGGGAGCTCCTCGAGCACGCCCCGAGTCTGGTGACTCCGTTCCGGCCCCGGACCATCGTCGTCTATTGCGGGAGCAATGATGTCAACGACGGCGAACCCGCTTCTCGGATCGTCGAACGGTTGCGTCGGTTCACCAGACGCATGGAGGGTGAGCATCCAGAGGTTCGGATCGTCCACGTCTCGATCGCTCGCGCCCCGGAGAAGGCCGACCGTTGGCACGTGGTCGAAGAGGCGAATCGATCGATTCGTTCGCTCTGCGACGAATCCCCGAATCGCCACTTCGTCGATGTGAACGAAGGGCTGTTCGACGACCAGGGTGAACCGAGACTCGATGTGTATCTCGATGATCGATTGCACTACACCTCCGACGGCTACGACGAGGTGTTCCGACCGCGGGTGGAAGCGGTACTCGCGAAGATCGAGAGCGAACGGGAGAAAAGCCGGTGATTGAATCGCGGAATCGGATCTCCAGGCGGCGATCTCGGATGGTCTCGGTTGGAGGGATCCTGTCCGCGGTGGTTCTTCTCGCTCCGATCCTCGGCGCCTCTCCGCTGGTCGACGAGCGATTCGAGGCCTGGGATCGGAATGGTGACGGCCGGCTGGTGCCCGGAGAGGTTCCGGAGCATCTCCGGGGGAATTTCGATCGGGTCGATCGCAACGGCGATGGATTCATCGACCTCGAGGAACATGTCGCGGTGGTCGGGCGACCGGATCGGAATCCAAGAGACCAGGTTCGTGTGGTGTCGGATGTCGCCTACGCCGGTGACGGCCATCCACGTCATCGTCTTTCCCTGCTCCTTCCGAAGAAGCCGACGGTGCCGGAACCGCTGCCGATGATCGTCTACATCCATGGTGGAGGCTACCGGTCGGGCGATCATCGGGATGGGGNGAGGGTTCTGATGGATCTGGTGGCGACGGGACGATTCGCCGGGGCGAGCATCGGATATCGCCTCACCAACGAGGTCATCTGGCCGGCGCCCTACGAGGATTGTCGGCAGGCCTTGAGTTGGATACGAACTCATGCCGGANATCTTGGAATCGACGCTCGTCGGATCGTCGCCTACGGACACTCCGCCGGGGGCCACATGGCCTTGATGCTTGCGGTCGACGAGGTCGGCCCGAATCGACTGGCCGGCGCGATCGACTTCTTCGGGCCCACGGATCTGCTGGCCATTCAATCCCAGATGCCGCCAGACGGCGTGATCGAACATGACGCTCCGGATTCACCGGAGTCGCAGCTGGTGGGCGGTCCGGTGCAGGAGCATCCAGCGCTGGCGCGATCCGCGAGTCCCATCGAGTTCGTCGACCGCGCCGATCCTCCGCTGCTGGTGATCCACGGCGATCGAGATCGGCTCGTCCCGTTTGCTCAGTCGGAGACTTTCGTGAACGCGATCCGAAGAGAAGGTGGCTCCGCCGTCTTCCTCCAGATCGAGGGCGGCGGTCATGGAGGATTCCGCAATCCGCGGATCTTCGAGGCGGTGAGGGCCTTCCTCGAGCATCATCTGCACGGGAAGGGAACTTCTCCGATCAGCGCTTCCCTGCCCGACGCCCCCGGCGGCTAGTCCTCTTCGGTTCGGCCGGCCGCCCGCTGGACCTCGGGGATGACCATCAACGCGGCGAGGATCGCCGGCCAGCGTTCGCCGGCGATTCCCGCGACGCTCAGCTTGATGGCCTGGGTGTCCGCGGTCTCGTCGAAGGTGCACGATTCGATCCGGTAGTTGAGGCCCTCCGACCGGAGCACGGACTTCCACCCGTCGTCCGTGGTCGCGACTCCCCGGACGGTGAGCCGCACGGTCGAGCGGTGTTCGCGAGGCATGATCCGGTTGAACGCGAGCAGGACGAGCAGGAGGACGGCGATGACCGAGGTGCCGACGGTCGCGACCTCGAGGTTTCCGTTCCCGAGGGCGAGTCCGATCACCACCGAGAAGATCACGAACGCCGCGTCGAGTGGATCCTTGATCGGGGTCCGGAACCGGACGATCGCGAGGGTGCCGAACAGCGTGAAGGCGGCGGCGAGATTCGAGCCGACCGCCATCGTGGACATCGCGATCAGCGGGGCGATCAGGAGCAGCGTCCGCCAGAGCGTGTAGATCGGGCGTTCGCGGTGTGCGAGCAGATGCAGGATCGAGACCACGAACCCGAAGGCGATCGCGACGCAGAGCGTGATCAACGGATCCGGCGCCGCACCGGGCGGCACGGGGCCGTCGAGGATCGCCGCGGTCTCACCGGGACCGGGGCTGGCCGTGTTCAGCAGGGTGGCGATCAAGCCGGGATCGGCCTTCATGTCGTGATTCCAGAACGGGGTGAGCCGGGACTCTTCCGCCGAGACGCTTCGCGCGATGTGCTCATTCAGTCATCGGTCCGAGCGGTCCGCACGCCCGATTCTTCGGGACGACGTCGGTCGGATTCCATCGGTTCATTCCCGTTCCGGTGCGGCAGGCTTCAGATCGGCGTGGTCGAGGAGGAATCGGCGTCGTTCCGCCGCGATCGACTTCAGCGACTGGTCGTTTCCGTAGATGGATCGGAGAAAGGCGTTGCGATCGCCCAGGAACGGATCGCGGACCACGTCGGCTTCGATGAGCTCCCGGTAGGCGTCCACGCGAGGTCCGAGCGTCTTCCAGGCGAGTTGGACTTCGGCGATCTCCCGCAGGGTCTCGAGATACTCGGCCCGCCATGCGGGAACGGCGAGGATCCGCGCGATCACCGGCCGCGTCTCGACCTCGTCGGCGAAGGCCAGCGGGGCCTGGGTCACGCCGCCACCCTGACCACCTCGACCCGGGCCGCCGCGGCCTCGGCCGCGTCCTCGGCGATCACCTCGGCGGGAATCCTGGCCACCGCGGGCACCACGTTCCCGGCCGCCACCTCGATCGAACCCGCCGGGCGCCCGAGGCGGTTCGCCCCCTTCGAATCCGGGCGGTGGGCCATCGGGGCCGAAATCGGGCGGAGGACCGCCGGGGCCGCCTGGCCCGCGGAACCCGCCGGGGCCTCCGGGACCGAAATCGGGCGGAGGACCGCCGGGACCGCCGGGACCACCGGGACCACCGGGCAAATTCCAGCGGGTCTATTTTTGTGCGCAGGCGCGGTGCTTGAGAGCCATCGGCTTGCGATGGGTGTCCCAGCGGACATTTTTTCTCGAATGAGGCCAGAATAATCCCAAGGCATCCCCAAAGCAGTTTCAAGGCACTCCCAGGACGCCCCAATGCAGCCCCAGGTGGCCCAAAGTGCACCCCAAGACTGCCCAAGGTGCCCCAAAGAGACGCCAAAGGTTCCCCAAAGAGAGACAAAAGGAGCGCAATGCAGTCCCCAAAGCATGCCCTGGCACTCCAAAGTGAGTTCAAAGGAGCCCTATATACACCAAAACTCCCGATCAACCGCACCAGCGGCCATTATGTGACACATACAGCACTCACCTATGCTATATATACATATGACATAATATGATTATAATATAATGGCCGCTGGTGCGGTTGATCGGGAGTTTTGG